>JAHJCZ010000051.1 GCA_018812705.1 Candidatus Omnitrophota bacterium | reverse complement strand
ATCAAATTTGCAAATGATAAAGATGTTTTTGTGCATGATAGGAAATTCTTGCAAAAGTTTATTTGGTTAAAATTATTTTCAGGATAATGTATGGATATAAAAAATGGTGAATTAGTTTTGAAGTTGTTCCGAGGCATTAAAAAATTGTTAAAAATGGTTTTTCTTGTTTTCATGGAATCTTTTATACCAAAGATTCCAGATTTATTGATTCCAAAAGATAAAAAATTGTGCATATTCGGCTCTTTTCTTGGAGAATTTTTTGAAGATAACTCCTGGTATTTATTTGATTATGTGTGTAAAAACCGCAATGATTTAAAGCCGGTTTGGGTAACCAAGAATAAAGCGCTTGTTGAAAGAATTAAGTCTGAATATGGAGAGGAAAAAGTTGTTTATGCTTATAGTCTCAAGGGTTTGTTAAATATATTGCTGGCTTCCATAGTTTATGTTTCCTACACAATTGTTAATGATATTCCGTTATCTTTTCTTATTTCCAGAAAGAAAGTAGTAATAAATCTTTGGCACAGCGTTATGATTAAGGGTCTGTTTTTAACAAATACAATGTGGACAGATTCTTTTAGAAAGTACTATTTGAAGAAAATTGAGCCGCGATATGATGCTTTTATAACTTCTTCAAAACAGGAGCAGCTAACGTTAGCGGCAAGTTTTGGTGCTTTTACTAATAAGATGCCGATTACGGGATATCCTAGAAACGATTATCTGGAAAAATATAATAATGGGGAGATGAAGGGGAAAAAAATTATAGATTTTCTCGAAGAAGACATTGGAGATGTTGATAATATTATTTTATATGCTCCCACAAAGAGGGAGGATCAATTACCTAAAATATTTCCTTTTGATGATTTTGATCTAAAGAAGTTAACTGATTTCTTAGATGAAAACAAATGCCTTTTGGTTTTAAGGGCCCATAAAGGAAATGTTATTATCAGCACTTATACTGATCCTGTAGATTTTAAAGAATTCCTTGGGCATTCAAGAGTTTTGGTCTTAAATGCAGATATTGTTCCAAATGTAACAGATATTCTTTGGAATGTTGATATTTTAATAACTGATTATTCTGGTATTTATTTCGATTATTTATTATTAGATCGTCCTATGATGTTTATTCCTTATGATATTGAGGATTATAAAAAGAATCCTGGATTGATAATGGATTATGATTTGATGACTCCTGGCCCAAAAGTTAATACATTTATCCAGTTTTTGGATGGGTTAAAAGCTTATTGTGAAGATCCAAAAAAAGATGAAGAACAGCGTCAGTATATAAAAAAACTTTTTCATGAAGTTGATGGAAAAGGGTCTTGCGAGCGCGTTTTACAATATGGTGAGGAAAAGCAGAAAGATAAGAAATTCAACAAGGTCATAAAAGGATTTTTTTATGAGCTTCGGATGAAATTTAAGCGTGTCTAATTTTAAAAATTGGAGAGAATATGAAAAGCTTAAAACAAAAATTGAGTGATTGTGAGCTAACGATAGGTTCATGGTTAACAATTGGAAATACAGCTACAACAGAAATTATGGCAAAAGCAGGCTTTGATTGGTTGACAATTGATTTGGAGCATTCTGCCATAACATTATCCGAAGCCCAAAAACTATTACAAGTTATAGAATTGAGTGGTGTAACTCCTTTAGTAAGAGTTGGATCAAATGATCCTGTAATAATTAAAAGAGTAATGGATGCGGGAGCTCACGGAATTATTATTCCTATGGTCAATACCCAGGAAGATGCAGTGGCAGCAGTAGAATTTGCATACTATCCTCCCAAAGGCAAAAGAGGCGTAGGATTAGCCAGAGCACAAAATTATGGGTTAGGATTTAAAGCGTATAAAAAATGGTTAGATGAAGAATGTGTTGTTATTGTTCTTATTGAGCATATAGAGGCAATTGAGAATTTGGAGGCAATTTTATCAGTTGAGGGTATTGATGGCAGCATTATTGGGCCTTATGATTTGTCAGCTTCTCTCGGGTTTCCTGGAGAATACGATAGGCCGGAAGTTCAGAATGCAATAAACGTATATCGGGAGACATGTAAGAGATTGGGTAAACCTGCAGGTTTTCATGTTGTTCCGTCTGAAGCAGAAATGTTAAAAGAAAAGGAAAAAGAAGGTTACAGCTTTTTAGGCTTTAGCTTAGATTCATTATTTTTGGGAAATAAGATCAAAGAACAATTGGATATGGTGAAATAAAGATATGGGAATTGGGCAACTAAAAGAAAAGCTGATAGTTAAATTACTTGTGAGGTCCCTTAACACGGCTTCAAAAGAGCAAGGACTTTTAGGCATAAGAGATAAGCTGGATGCTATTGTTGAAGATATTACCAGCCAATATACTAACAAAAAAATAGAAGGCGAGTATTTGACCGCAAAAGTGAGAAGCCTTCATGCTTTTCAGATTTCTTTGATCGAAAAAGCAATTGCTGAATTTAAAGATGCGGTGGTTGTCGATATCGGAGATTCTTCCGGGGTGCATATTCAGTATATTAAATCTTTATTTAAAGAGAATTGTTCTCGTTGTTTAAGCGTTAATCTTGATGAGAAAGCAGTAAAAAAGATAAAAGACAAAGGACTGGAGGCAATTTTATCTAGAGCAGAAGAACTGGATAAATATAACATCAATGGTGATATATTTATGAGTTTTGAAATGCTGGAGCATTTAATGAATCCTGCAAGATTCCTGTATGATTTATCATCTAAATCTGATGCGAAATATTTGGTTATAACTGTTCCATATAAAAGCGCTAGCAAGGTAGGTTTGCGATGGGTGCGGGAAGAAATAAGGGAAAGATCTTATGCGGAGAATACACATATTTTTGAACTATCACCTGAAGATTGGAAGATGTTGTTTAAGTTTTCAGGATGGAAGGTTAATTATGAACAAGTTTATAGGCAATATCCTAATAGGCATGTTTTGAGAGCTTTAAAAGGTTTTTGGAAGAAGCATGATTATGAAGGTTTTTATGGCGTGATATTAGAAAAGGATGATACCTATTCATCTTTATACAGTGACTGGCAATAAAAGGAAGGAAAAGATATGAACATTATAGGGATTATACCAGCGCGTATGGCTTCAACTAGATTTCCCGGCAAGCCGTTGGCTAAAATAAAAGACATTCCAATGATTGGGCATTGTTATTTTAGGAGTAAAATGTGCTCTTTGTTAAGCGAAGTTTATGTTGCGACTTGTGATGAAGAGGTTAAGGATTACATTGAATCGGTTGGGGGTAAGGCTGTTATGACCAAAGATACTCACGAAAGGGCCTCTGAAAGAGCGTCTGAGGCTATGGAAATAATTGAAAAAGAGACAGGAAGTAAAGTTGACATTGTTGTTATGATCCAGGGCGATGAGCCTATGCTTTATCCTGAGATGATCGATGAAGCTGTTAAGCCTCTAATTGAGGATGAGTCTATTCTTGTGTCAAACTTAATGGCTCCTTTAAAAACGAGAGAAGAGCATGATGATCCTAATGAGGTGAAAGTTGTTGTAGACAAACAAAATTTTGCTCTATATTTTTCTCGCGAGCCGATACCTTCATGGAAAAAAGGGGCAAAAGAAGTTCGAATGCTAAAACAGGTTTGCATTATTCCTTTCAGGAGGGATTTTCTTGTTCAATTTAATGAAATGGGGACAACTGAATTAGAGATCGTTGAATCTGTGGATATGCTAAGAGTTCTGGAGTATGGACACAAAGTAAAGATGATCTTTACGGAGCATGATACGTATAGTGTTGATACGCAGGAGGACCTGAATAAAGTTGAGAAATTAATGGATAATGATGTTTTGGTAGAGAAATACAAAATATAGAAAGAATAAAATGGAAAAGAAAAAAGTTTTTATTTCTACGAGTACTTTTGCAAAATTCAGTGATGAACCGCTTCGTATTCTTGAAGGATCAGGCTTTGAGCATATTTTAAATCCAACAGGAAGGAAAGTAACTGAAGATGAATTGGCTAAATTGGCCGAAGGATGTGTTGGGCTTGTGGCTGGGACAGAAAAAATATCTGGCGAAGTGATGGATAAATTATGCGATCTTAAAGTAATATCTCGTTGTGGTGTGGGCATGGATAGTGTGGATCTTGAGGCTGCTAAGAAAAAGGGTATTGAAGTTGTGAATACTCCGGATGCTCCTACTTTAGCTGTTGCTGAGCTTACAATTGGGTTGATCTTGAACTTGCTTAGAAAAATATCTTCAATGGATAAAGAATTGAAATATGGTGTTTGGAATAAAAAGATGGGTAATTTGCTGTTAAATAAAAAAGTTGGCATAGTAGGATTTGGTAGGATTGGAAGAAAGGTTGCTGAAATGCTGATGCAGTTTGGTTGTGCAATAGCATATCATGATTCTTTTGTGGAAAATAATGATATGGGTGCAGAAAAGATGATGTTGAATGATTTGATGAAGTGGGCAGATATTATTTCTATT
>JAHJCZ010000193.1 GCA_018812705.1 Candidatus Omnitrophota bacterium | reverse complement strand
CATTACAACTGTTGATGGTCTTTTAGTTACTCTAACAGCTAATCAATCTGTTGGAGACCTTACAATAGGGGGTTCTGGAAGGCTTAGCTTGAGTTCATATGTTCTTAATGCCGATGGAAATTGGACAATGTCTGCAGGAGGGGTTCTTACTGCTGGAACAGGTTCAGTGCTTTTTAATGCATCATCAGGAACTAAGACGATTACTTCTAATTCTCAGACTTTCAACAATTTTACGATCAATGCTACCAATGGAACATACCAGCCAGCGGATACTTTGGATATCAACGGAGGATTTACACTTGTTGACGGTACATTTGATCTTGCAACCAATGATCCTGTTATGCATGTTGCAACAACTTTTATTTTAAGCGGCGGAACTTTTACCAAAGGAGATGGAACTGTTAACTTCGACGGAGATTTGACTTTTAATGATGCTATCGGTTCTGTAGATATAGGTAATTTGGTAATAGATGGATCTCCTGAAACAACAGACTTAGCATCAGATCTTACTGCAACCACGCTTACGATCAATTATAGCGACCAATTAAACACAAATGGTTATGACCTGGATATCGGAGGGATCATTGATATTAATGGTACTCTTGATGCTACGGATGATGTTGAGGGAGACAGGACAATGGTTGCAGCCGGAGGAGATTGGGATATGACGGGCGGGACGTTTACGATTGATAATTCATCAGTAACTTTTGATTCAGTGGTGACGGGTAATACGGTTATCTCGGATGGAAAATCGTTTTATGATTTATTGTTTGATGACGGTGGTGGAGATAGCGGAGGATGGAGTTTGGCAGATGCCTTGATCACGTCTAATAGTTTTACGGTGACGGCGTCTGATTCGGTTGATGGTGTTGATCTGGACGGATACGATTTAACAGTTGGCGGTGATTTTGTAATTGCAACGTCTGGCGAGGTGACGGCGGCGGCATCATCAATTACTGTATCGGGTAATTGGGATTCATTTGCAGGTGAATTTTCCCGAGGGTCATCGATAGTTACGTTTACGAATGATGCAACGATTAGAGCGGAATCAGATTATAATAATGGATTTGCTAGCCTTATTGTCAATGATGATGTGGATATAACACTATTAAGAAATATGTCTATGGCTGGGGGTGTGCTGACTATGGGAAATAATTCTACAATTTCTAATAATAGCTTGATCTTTTGGGCTTCGGGTACTGGACCAATACCATTTTCATTGCAGACGACTTCAGATTTGACGGGATTAAATGGGATGATTTTATATGAGAGTTATCTAAATGGAGTTACTTTGCCGGCGTCGCAGTTCTATCCTTCTACAACATTGTCAGAATCGGATGAAGGCACTGTGACATATATTGGAGGGGATGTGAAAATTAACGGGAATTTTACGATTCAGGAAAATGGATCGGGTGGGATTTTTGATTTGGACATAGATGGCAATAATCTAGAGGTTACGGGTAATTTGTCGCTTGGTGATGGAGTTGATAGTATTGGTAAGCTTAAAAATACGGGCGCTTCGACGTCTATGGTGACTATTGGCGGAAATGTTCTTATTCGTGCGCCGCATCATGGATTTGTCAATGAAATTGATGCGACGGGAATGGTGTTGGATGTCAGCGGCGATTGGACAAATTCAGGGATTTTTACTCCAAGCACTTCATCAGTCACATTTGACAGTACCTCCGGTGATCAGAATATTACATCTGGAGGAATGACATTCTACAACTTGGTTATTAACAATACCGATGCTGCGGGTGCTACGGATAATATTGTTTTGGTTGATGCTTTAAATGTGGATAATGACCTAACAATTACAGATGGTGATTTGCAGCCTAGTGGTAATAAGGTTAATGTTGCCGGTCAATGGATCATGAATAATATAGGGACATTTACATCAGGAACAGGTACGGTTGAATTTGATGATGCAGCTAAGGTTACTACTGTTTATGGCGGAACGACTTTTTACGATCTTTTAATCAACACAGCAAGCAAACAGGTCGATTGGCAGGCAGGAACAACAAACACAGTATCCAATGCATTTACAGTCGATGGACAGGCTGGTGGCACGCTAGTTGATCTAAGTTCTACAATACCGGATGTTCAATGGACGATAAATACTCCAACTGCTAATGCAAATGTGCAATATGTAGATCTTCAGGATTCTGAATCTACAAATGCATCAATAACTGCAACTTTTTCTCTAAATAACGGAAATAATGAAAATTGGATATTTAGTAGTTTGTTTAACGATGCTGTAACAGGTCGATGGGATAGAGGTGCACAATGGGGTAATGCCGGAAATCAAGAAGGTGTTGATTATCCTGGAGCGAATGATGTTGCTGTTATTGATGGGAACACAATTTCTCTATTAGCTAATCAATCAGTCGGCAATATTACAATTTCCGGAGGTCAGCTGAGTTTTGATTCATACACTCTTAATGTCGATGGTGACTGGACATTTACAAGTGGTGTTGTTGATGAGGGTACGGGTTCAGTTAATTTCAATGCAACATCAGGAACAAAGACTATCACCTCTGGTGAACAAGCATTCAACAATTTTACTATTGATGATTCCGGCGGGACAGCAACATATCAGCCTGTCGATAATATGGATATTAATGGTAACTTTAATCTTGTTGACGGTATTTTGGATCTGGACACTAATGATGTTGATGTTAAAGTTGCCGGTAATTTTACATTAACGGGAGGAACTTATACTAAAGGTGCAGGAACCCTTAATTTTGACGGAGATCTTACATATACTGATGGAATTGGTTTAACAAATATTGGTAATTTGATAATTGGCGGCTCGCCTGAAACAACAGACCTCGCCAGTGACTTAGTTGCTGACACACTCACGATCAATTACAGCGACACATTAAATACCAATGGTTATGACCTTGATATCGGCGGCATAATTGATATCAACGGAACGCTTGATGCGACTGATGATGTAGAAGGCGATGGAACAACTATCGTAGCCGGCGCAAGTTGGGATATGACGGGTGGTACATTTACGATCGCACAATCTTCAGTAACTTTTGATTCTGCAGCAACAGGAAATACGATCACGTCCGATGGAAAATCCTTTTATGATCTTGTTTTTAATAATGGTAGTGGTGGCTGGTCATTATCTGATGCGCTTATCACATCAAACAGTATTACAGTTACAGCAACGGATTCGGTTGATGGTGTGAATCTATCAAATCAATTTGTTACGGTTGGCGGAGATTTCATTCTGGCAGATGCTGGTGAGGTAACAGCTGGAGCTTCATCAATAACAGTTTCAGGTAATTGGGCTATTCCAAGTGCTGCTTCTTTTGGTCCGGGGACTTCAACAGTTTGTTTGATCGGGTCAGGGACATCATTTAACAGTTATGGTAACAGATTTTATGATGTTGTTTTAGCTTATCCGGGACAAACAACGACAGCGGCTAGTGCCCTTTATTCAGGTCATAAGATGACAATTAATGGCGGGACAATAACTGGATTGACCAATTATATGAATATTGCGAGTACTAATACAGATGTTCTTGAAATTGTCCCGGGATCCACAATTAATGCGACTATGTCTTTTACGGCTAGAGGAAATTCAGTAAATATTCCAGGGTATACTTATTCTTCTATAGGTTTTGAAAGTCATCTTGGTGATTCTACATTTAATGCACAGGGTGATATCAGTTGCCTTCGTATTACAGAATGGATGGTAGCCAATGGTTTGGTTATATTTAATATGAATGGAAATTCTTTGGGTGTTACACAGGATATAAATGTAGGAACTGCATCAGTAAATAATTATGCCCAGTTTAATTTTAGTACTTCAGATGTTACTGTTGGAACAGATATTACGATATATCCTTCTGATGCTAGTGGTACAAATGCACTTACTGTTACAACTGGGTCAATTAGTATTGGTGGTGATTTTATAAATAGTGATACTTTCACTTCAGGAACAGGAACTGTTAATTTTAACAGTACGTCCGGTGATCAGAATTTAACTTCTGGAGGGATGACTTTCTATGATCTGGTTATCAACAATACAGATGCGGTAAGTGCAACAGATGATATTGTTTTACAGGATGCGCTTGAGGTTGATAATAATATCACAATTACTGATGGTGATCTTCAGGGAGGTAGTTTTGCGATAAATGTAGCTGGACAATGGAGTATGGCAACAGCAGGTACTTTTACAGCAGGCACTTCAACAGTTGAATTTGATGATTCATCCAAAGTAACAACGCTTTCCGGCAATACGGCATTTTATGATCTTCTGATCGATACTCCAAGCAAGCGGGTTGACTGGCAAGCAGGAACAACCAATACTGTTTCTCATGCCTTTACAGTCGATGGTCAGGCAACAGGAACAATGGTTGATTTTAATTCTACATCACCAGGAACGCAATGGACCATCAATACGCCAGTCGCGAATGCTTTTGTTAATTATCTAAATGTGCAGGATTCTGTTTCAGCAAATGCTACTATGCAGGCATTAAATTCAGTGGATAGCTTGAATAATATTTTCTGGTTCTTCGGCATGATCGGAGGTTTTGAT
>JAHJCZ010000050.1 GCA_018812705.1 Candidatus Omnitrophota bacterium | reverse complement strand
GATGGATCTGTCCACCATTCATTATCAACTATATATTTATATTCATATCTTCCAGGTGAGCAATCTACGTTAGCTTTCCACTTTCCGCTCTTATATTTTCTCATTTTAATTCCATTTGCATCCCAAGAATTAAAATCTCCTGTTAATGCAACTTTTTTAGCATCAGGTGCTAATAATTCAAAAGTAGCTTTAAGAATTTTTTCTCTTTCCATATCCATCTCCTTTTTAATTTTTAACTCATCTGTTATATACATAAGCTCATCTATTTGCACACCAAAAATTTTTGCTATCTTCTTTAAAACAGGTGCTTTAAGCTCTCTTTTATCAGATTCCCACATACAAAGAGCTTGCCTTGATACGCCGAGCTTTTCTGCGAGGTTCTTTTGAGTAATATTATGCCTTTGTCTTATTTCTTTAATTTTTGACTTTACCACAGCTGATCTCCTATAAGTTACTATTTGTTGCCACCTAATAGTTTATAAAAACAGGTGGAGTTTTTATAACTTGTAAATGCAACAGTATGTTAACTTCATTTAAATAAAAGGGATTTTGACATGTTTTATTAATTTTGTCAATAATAATTTATTCTGAAAATAACTTATGAACAGTCAAACAAAACCTTATAAGTCATTATACAGTAATACATAACGTGAATTATATCGAATTAGTTCATGAGAAGAAAGCCTAGCTCAAGCTTATCGTTAAAGCCTGAATTTAAGCCAATAACGGCGGGAAGGTTTGGTACAATGATCATGTTTATTGTAACTGGCATAAATCAATCAATATCAATGCTATACAGTGGTTTTTGTGCATTATTCGTGTTTTTGAATTGGTTTTAGGATAATTCTTTGAAAGGATAAATTAAGGGGAAGACAAATATTATTCTAGAATATATTAACTTTTAATTGCTTGCCTAAGCTTTTAAACTTTTCAACCCAGTTTAAAGAAGTTTTATGGCCTTTGTCTGCTTTTGCTTTAATTTTAGGATATATTCTTTTTCCTATTAAAAAATATATGTTTTGGGGACGCCATAGATCGACAGTCAAATCTAAAGGTTTTAAAATTTTTAATAACATTTCAACGAGTTCAATAATTTTGACCTTTCTTGGCATTTTAACTAATTTATCCATTAGGACATTTATCCGTTTTTTAACTAAATATCCAATTGTTACAGTATCAATTTCAAGAGACCATGTTTCAATTTCTGCTGCCAATGTTTTTAATCTATCAAAATCAATGCACTCGCTTGATAGAACCTGAAGAAGTTCCGCATTAAGCATAACTATTACAGTGCTTGAAAGCATTTTAGGCAAAGGAATCTTGAGCTGTTTGACAATTTGAATTATTGGATGGTGATATTCATTGATCTGCCTTAAAGATGCTTCTATTTCTACAAGTGTTGAATCAAGTATTTGATATAATATTTTTGTCTGCTCGTCTTTAAATAAGTGGTAAAGTGAGTAATGCCCAGGATCAAAATACTTTTCTATAAAACGTATGGTCTTTTCGGAATCTCTCTTGAGAAAAATTTCTTTAGTTTCTCTGTGCATTTCTGAAAAAGTATAGCTATCAATAAATTCCCTTACCCCTCCAGTTAATTTATGCTCACCCAAATGCAAGACCGCATAACTAACTAAACTTTCTTCATATGTTATGTTTGATTTTATAAGAACTTTTCCTACAGCTAATTTTTGTTTTCCAATTTCAGAGATATCGCACATTTTATTTGTTGCGGTATAGCTGTATATATCGATATTTGATGAATACTTTTCAAAAAGAGATGATACTGCATAATGCGCACCAACTCTTACCAAGTCAAGGACCTCAGGCTTTATAACTTTCTCATAAATATCACCGCAATCGCGATATTCATGCAGATTGCTTTTTGCCTCTCTAAGACGGTCAATGAATTGATCTTCTATATTTGCTCTCTCAAAATCCTTAGCTAATTGAATAGCCCTAGCAGCATATTGAAGGATTTGCTTTGTTTCAATTCTTGAAACTTCATCAAAAAACCAGCCACAGCTAGTAAACATAAGCATAGCGTGACGCTGCATTTCAAGCAATTTTAAAGCTGCTATTCTCTGAGTATCATTAAGGTTTCTTTTAGTATTTTTTGAAAAGAAATTTTTTACGGTTGCTTTGGAGCGGTTATTTACAACCTCAATATAATTGTTTCTTGCCTGCCAAATATCATTAAATAGCTCGGATGCATGCTTCTCATATATTTTAACAAGCTCATCTCTTAACCAATTCAAAGAATCTCTTAATGGCTTTCTCCAATTTTGGTTCCAACTTGAATGGCTTCCGATGCAACATCCGCAATTCGACCTCCAACGTTCTATGCCATGACAACAACTCCAGGAAGTATTTTCATATATTTCAACTTCAAATTGACATGGATTCTCAGCGCAATGTTTTCCGTAATTAGTTATCTCTGCAAGATGATTCTCCTCAATATGATTCAAACAATACGCAAGTGCCATATCGCCCATTTTTTGATGATGCCCGAATGTTTCACCGTCAGTTGCAATATGTACTAGCTGATCTTCTCCAATATCAGAAAAACAGCTCATAAGCCTATTTACAAAATTAACACCACTTTTTAAAAGGTGACCAAAAGCTACGTCAGATGAAGTTGGTCCATCATAAAAATATATTACTATTTCTCTGCCAGATGGTAATTTCTGGAGATATGGTCTCCGAGGGTCGATCCTCGAGCCTGTAACCTCGATCCATTCATGCGCGCTAATTGTTGAAGCGCCAAATTGACCTTTGTGATTTTTCGCAACATTTAAGAATCCTTTTTGATTAGAAACTTCAAAAATTTTATGATCTGAAGAAAATTTTCTTACTCTTTTTGCTTGATGTGGAGCTAAAACCGTATATTTGACACCATATTCAGCAAGTAGATCAAGCGTCTCAAGATCAACTGCTGCTTCTGCTAGCCACATCCCTTCGGCTTTTCTATTATAACGATGCTCAAAATCATAAAGCCCCCAGATTATCTGTGTTCTTTTATCCTGAGAATTTGCAAGTGGCATTATCATGTGATTATAACATTGAGCCATTGCAGATCCATGACCGTTAAACCTTGCCTGACTTGTTTTATCAGCCATTAATATTGCACGATAGGCTTCCTTTTCATTTCTCTCCATCCAGGAAAGTAAAGTTGGTCCAAAATTAAAGCTTATCTTCTCGTAGTTATTGACTATATTGACAATATTGTTTCTGGCATCAAGTATTCTTGCAGATGCATTTGGCGCATAGCATTCTTGTGTTATTCTTTGATTCCAGTCATGATCTGGAAAGGCAGATTCCTGAATCTCGACTTCCTCAAGCCAGGGATTTTCTCTTGGGGGTTGATAAAAATGTCCGTGAATACAAATAAATTTTTTCATTTTCATAAAGAGTTTTTACCAGCCATTATTTTGGATCATTGATTCATCATAACGGTATTCAGGCACTAAAAATTCATTAGGATATCCAATAGGGAATATTGCAAACGGCTCAAAATTATCCGGAACTCCAAGGATCTTTCTGCATCCTTCAATCCTAGGGGGAATTGAATAAATAGCGATCCACACTGTACCCAATCCTAAGTCGTGAACTGCTAATTGCAAATTTTGCGCGGCACATGAACAATCTTGCGGCCAAAAGCCCTTGAACTTTTCTAAGCTTTCATTGCCACAAATTAAAATAGCAGCTTGAGCTTCTTTGAACAAATTGTTATCTTCATCAATATCCTTTGCCAATGCATTGAGCTTTTCCCTATCATCAACAATAACAAAATGCCAAGGCCTTGCATCAGATGCTGATGGTGCATTCATAGCTGCTTCCAGCAATTTCTTTAACTGTTCTTTACTAACTGGCTTGTCCGTAAACTTCCTTATACTGCGACGTGTCATAATTGCGTCATAAACTTCCATCGAGAAACTCCTCTTATTTTTCAATTAATTCTTTGATTTTATACAAAACACCCTCAGCTTCTTGTCTTCTGGGGATCATAAGCTTCCTGGCAGAGACAGTTATAGAGATCTTTTTGTTCTCTAATTTTTCTACAAGGACCTTTACTTTTGTTTTACCGATTTGAAATTCAATTTGACCGATATCCTTCTTAACTTCAACGTTAGTCCCAATGTCATTACTTATGGCTTCAGAGGCTTTGAATGCATCTTCAAAACTAACATTAAAATCGGCCTGGGCACTATCTTTGCTGGTCAAAACACCTGCTACTCCGACAGGAAGAAGTCCAACTCCCAGAACGGCTGTTGCCCCATACATTGCAGCTGATTTTATTGCAGTTGATTTCAATGATGCCGCAAATATCAAAGAAGCCAGCTCTTGGGCACTGGTAATATCTGTATATTCTTTATCTTTAATTCCCACGTCAAATATTTTAATTTCAGGGTCTCCGCCTTTTGAGTAGTCTTTGTAAACAACTTTGCCAATAGTGAGGACTACTTTATCTAATTGCATAGGCATTTCTTTAGACTTTTCTTGCTTTTGAGGCTTTTGTTCTTCTGGTGGTTGTTCTGCTTGAGCTTTTTGTTGCTTAGCTATTGTTAATTCATCTGTATTCATTAATCCTTCTTTATTCTTAATAACAACAACCTCTTTAAGGTTTAGAACAACCAACTGACAATGAAGTTTACCCTTTAATAAACCAAGCAGATCATATTTCACGGTTGCTTGTGGGAGGTCAATTAACACATCATCATCAAAACCTTTAGGGTTCGACAATTTAAATTCTCGTATATCAATACTTTGATTTAGAATTCCGATAGAAAACTTTTTAATACTGGAATCAACTCCCAATACTGCCTTAGCACCAACTTGAACTGCTGCTTTAGCCAAAATGTTTTTGAGCAAGCCTAGAGTAAAAATTAAAACAACAAGTATAACAATAAGCTTTATTGGTTTTTTCATTTGCTGACTCCCTCTAATAATTATGGTTTTTATATATGCAGTTATTTTTGCCTGGCCAAGATGTATTTATTATATCTCTAATTTCTACGCAGCGAAATATTTTTCCTGATACGGTTTTTCTTGACCCAAAGCGGTTAGTGTATATTTCGCAAAAGTATTTGCCATTATTTTGTTTTATTAAATGAAGGCAAGGATCGCCGTCAACAGTACCGCAGCAAGCACCACAACATTTGCAGGCAGACTCCCATTTTTTAAACTGCTCTTCCTGAAAGTTGTCATAATTTATCATAACTATTAATGTTTGTATGGATCAAATTCATCACTTGAAGCCATAGCAACCCCTATTGGCACAAGGGTATGAAGAATTTTGATTGTTTTTTTGTGACAATCCAGAACGTCAGGAAGTCGTTTATAACAATGTGGAGATTCATCTGTGCCAGCTCCCATCAATGTTACATTTTTTTCTTTTAGCCATTTATCCATCATCGGCCTAGTGATTTGGCCACCAACTCTTTTGCGCTTTTGATATCTTCCTGCTGCTTGAGTCCTAGACATTACACGTCCGGCACCATGAACTGTAGAGTACAAGGATTCCTTACTTTCAGCAGATTCGATACCCTCAACTATTACTGAAATATCTCCCATGCTTCCTCCCACGAAACCCTTTTGACCAGGAAATGCAGGTGTAGCGCCTTTTCTAATGACCCACAATTTATCTCCGTTGTGTTCTTCTTGCCAGGCATAATTATGGTGATTATGAACTTCTTCTAGGATCTTAGCTTTCAACAAACGCGCAACACGACCACAAACCCAATCGCGCCCTGCATAAGCATATTTACCGGCCAATTTCATGCAAGCTATATAATCTTCGCCGATAGAGCTTTTAACATCAAGAAGCACTGGATCAACGTTCATCCCATCTTTTCCTCCGCCGGCCTTAATATAGTAAGTTGCTATTCTGTGGCCTAATCCTCTTGAGCCAAAATGTACACCAACCCAAACTCTATTTACTTCGTCAGTAAATATATCGACATAATGATTGCCGCTTCCGACAGTACCTAACTGTTCCTCTGCTAGTTTCTTTAATTTTAATTGCTTTACCGCAGAAATATTCCATCCTGGATCATTATGAAAAACAGCACTGTCTATTCTTTCTTTATTCTTCATTCCAACTCCAAAAGAAATGGACCCAACGATATCTTTCATAATTGCTTTAATATTATTCTTAACTTCAATGGCCGGAATGTCTAATCTAATAGCTTTGTTACCACAGGCAATATCATATCCAACGCCGGAGGGGCTTACTTTGTTACGGTAAGCTACAACCCCGCCTATAGGAACGGCATAACCAGGATGGTGGTCTGCCATAAGAGCACAATATACAGCATTTTTTGAACAATTTATTATTTGGTTTAAAGCACCTTCTATCGGCTCGCCCCAAACACGTATGTTATTTATTCTTTCTACCATCACTAACCTAAGACTAAAAAGGTTTGTAGAAAATTAAGAAAATATCCCATGAAGCAAATTGAAATAGCAGTTATTGAAAAGAAAATAATTATTAAATGAATCTTCATCGCTCTTCTTAGAATAATAGCTTCTGGCAAACTTAGAGCTGAAGTAGCCATCATAAACGCTAAAGCTGTACCTAGAGGAACTCCTTTCTTAAAAAGCACAACGGCAATAGGAACAATTGCTGCACAGCTTCCATACATAGGAACACCAATAATAGTCGCTATCGGGACATTGAATATGCCCGTTTTACTTATTATTGAGGATATTGCTTCCTCTGGAATATAATTGTGAATAAAAGAACCAATTCCTACGCCAACTAATATCCATACCCATAATTTTTTTACAATATCAACAGCTTCATCAATGCCAAATTTGATTCTTGAACGAAATCCCGTGATATTTATTTCATAGGAATCTGCAGTATCCTTTGGACCGATCATATCTTTCTCGATATATTTCTCTAACTTCATATTGCCGATGAGTATTCCTGATACAACTCCAATAAATAAACCACTTAAAACATAAGCCACTGTAATTTTCCAGCCAAAAAATCCTAACATTAATATAACAAGATATTCGTTTATTAGTGGCGATGTGATCAAAAATGAAAATGTCACCCCTAAAGGAATATTTGTCCTTACAAAGCTTAAGAATATTGGAATTGATGAGCATGAACAAAATGGCGTAACAGCTCCGAACATTGAAGCCAGTACATTTGCGAAATACTTTTTTCCAGACAACCACTTTTCTGCTTTTTTTAGTGAGATAAAGGACCTTAAAAATCCGATAACAGCTATCATAAAGAACAAAAGAAACAATATCTTAATTGAATCATATATGAAAAAATTAATTGTTTCGCCTAATCTTGAGGTTGCGTCAATTTTAAAAAGACTATATACTATCCAGTCACACAAAATTTTCAGCATTTCTTCTCTTCATCATCATTATTTGCATCACATGATCCGCTACAGCAGCAGCTCGAGCTCTTTGCCTTATCTTTCATTTTCTTATCAAGCGAATCTAATAATCCTGCCCAAAAGCCTTTTTTTTTGTTTTTTTCTTCAGTCATTTCACCCTCCAGTTATATGTTAGAACAATATAATAACAAAACATCCCTATAAAATATACTATTAATTATAGGGACGTTTTGTAATCCAATAAAAATGGGATTATATTATGTTTTTGTATTTTCAGCAATTACTCTTTCAGTGATTTTTGCCGGAGCATTTTCATAATGTGACATTTTCATAGAATAACTTCCTCTTCCTTGAGTCATTGATCTTAAGTCATTTGCATATGAAAACATCTCTCCAAGAGGGATATGTGCTGTGATTACATCTTTTTTACCTCTAGCTTCAGTCCCCATGATCCTTCCACGTCTTGAGCTAATATCACCTGATATTTGACCAATAAAATCATCAGTAACAACTATGCTAACTTCCATAATGGGTTCTAAAAGAACCGGGCCAGCTGTCTTAATCGCTTCTTTCATTGCATGAGCGGCAGCTATTTGAAAAGCCATATCAGAAGAATCAACATCATGATACGAGCCATCCACAACGAGAACTCTCACATGATTGATAGGATATCCAGCAAGTACACCTTCATCCAAGGTCTTTCTAGCACCTTTTTCAATAGAAGGAATGAAATTTTTAGGGACCGCACCACCGAATATCTTATTTACAAACTCATAATCTTCACCATCACGTGGCAATGGTTCGATTTCAAGATCAACATCACCATATTGTCCATGACCGCCTGATTGTTTTTTATACTTGTATCTTGCTTTTCCTTTTTTAGTTATTGTTTCTCTGTAAGTAACTTTTGGCGTGCCCAAATCAACCTCAACATTGTAACGGCTCTTCATTCTGTCAACCATAACCTTAAGATGAAGATCACCAATTCCAGAGATCAACAACTCTTTTGTTTCTTCATTTCTATCAACTCTAAATGTAAGGTCTTCTTCACAAAGACGATGCAAACAATTAGATATTTTCTCTTCATCTGCTCTGGTTTTAGGCTTAATTGATGCAGAGATTGATGGAGATGGAAATTCAAATGGACGAACCAACAACTTTTCTTTAGCATCACAGAGAGTGTCGCCGACATGCGTATTTTTTAGTTTAGTTAAGGCAACTATATCACCGCAGGAAGCACTGGTCACTGAAGACTGATCTTTTCCCTGTAAAATACTTATAACACCAATATGTTCTTTTGTAGAAGTAGTAGCATTATAAATATCATCATTCGTGCTGAGTTTACCTCTAAGGATCTTCATTAGTGATATGTGGCCAAGATGTGCATCGTACATAGATTTAAACACTAATCCTTCTAACGGGCCATCTTCTGTAGGTTCTACAGTCTTTTCTTCATCACTGGAGGGAACTTTCATTGTATATGCACTATGCTCTAGTGGTGATGGGCAATAAGAAACAATAGTTTCTAGCAGTTCTTTAACTCCCTCATCCTTTATACCACTGCCAACAATCACTGGATAAAGTTTATTAGCGAGAACTGCTTTTTTAAGGCCGTTTTTGATTTCAGCATCCGACAAAGGTTCTCCATCCAAGTATTTCATCAATAATTCATCATCCGATTCAGCTACAGCTTCCATCAATTCAGATGATCCAAAATCAATGATCATAGCTTTTGGAGAAAGCAACTCTCTTATTGAGGCTAATGCATCGTTAACATTCGCGCCTTCCTTTTCAGTTTTATTAATAAATATGACCTTGGGCATGTTAAGCTTTTCCAATCTTTGCCATACGTCTTCAGTTCCCACTTCAACGCCATTAACAGCATCAACAACTACAACTGCTGCATCAGCAGCTCTTATGGCAGCAATGGTTTCGCCTATAAAATCAGAGTATCCTGGTGTATCTATGATTTGTATCTTATGGTTTTTATAGGTAGTATTTAGCAGGCTTGAATTGATCGAGATCTGTCTACTTCTTTCATCTTCATTAAAATCACTGACTGAATTGCCTTGCAAAACGTCACCTTTGCGATTTATAGAACCGCCTGCAAATAATAGACTTTCGGCCAATGTTGTTTTCCCTGTATGGGCATGGCCGACCAACACAATGTCGCGTTTTAATTTTGCATCCATTTTATACCATCCCTTCAAATATGTTTTCAGTTTTTATCGAAAATTACTATGCATAAATCAACTTGCCCGTAGAAACATCTAAAGACACATGCTTATCACCTATATCTATTGTTGTTTTTTGTTTGAATTTTATGTGCTTCCTTTTGAGCAAATCTATAGCAGAATCAATTCTGTTCTGATAATTTAGATCTCCCTTTTGATGAGGAACATTTTCGCCAGTAACTAAACATACTTCAATATCATCAACAGAGGAACCAAGGAGTTCCATATCTTGTATCATTTCATCAATAGCTTTTCCAGCATCACGTGTATATGAATGATTAAGTTTTTTACTGCATTCTTCAGAAACAAACATCGCGTGGGCCAATCCTCCAACTTTATGGTTAGCATCATAAGCAGCAATAACTAAACAGGCATTATTTGCATCAGAATGCAAAATAGTATATGATTTTCCTGCCATTACTTCGCTCATGTGCACATCGACAAATCTCTTCATTCGCGCCTCCTTTGGTGATTCAGGGTTGGAAATAAAAAAGGGCAACTCTTTTATAAGAGCTGCCCTTTAAGTTAACCAAATGTTACAATGAAAACATTCAATTCTCATCTCCTTTTTGATTTGAGGATTATTCTACCGCCAATCATGTTTTTTGGCAAGAAATTTATTTTGAGCATCTAGAAATTCATCATTCTGTCCAAAAGGCTACTTATCGCTTGAAAAAATAGAAAAGATATAACTAACTGTAAAAACAGCAGCTAGCATCAACCATCCAAATGTAAATAAAGCCCATTGTGGATATCCTTCATAAGGAGTTTTAATGTCCCTGTAAATACCCGTAACAAGCAGTAAAGTAAGAATGGCCGGAATGATATATTTAATTAATATATTCCACCATTTCCCAATCTTTATATCAGATACTTCATTAATGTATTTCCTTAAATTCTCAGCTTTATATACCCAGCCTACGGCAATAACTTCAAGAAGACCGATGCCAACCAATCCATAATTTGTAATAAAGTGATCTGTTATATCCAAGTAATATAAACCTGCAAAAGTTGAGAAAATGATTCCAGCTATAAAACCAAAAACACAAACATACATAGAAACATCTTCTCTTCTTATATTTGGATAATTGTCATGAAGAACGGTAGAAACAGCTTCAACTAAAGAAAAAGCACTGTCAATTCCTAGGGTTATTAGCATTACAAAAAAGAGCACGGCAAATAACGGCGCCATAGGAACTAAGGATAGTGCTTTTGGAAATACAATAAAAGCAAGGCTTGGTCCTGAGGCTGCAAGTTCAGAAACGGGCACACCGCTTTTTGAAGACATATAGCCTAAAGTTGAAAAAACTGTAAAGCCCGCGACTATTGAAATGCTGGAATTTACTATTGATGTAATAATTGCACTTTTGGTGATGTCACTAGATTCATGCTGAAAACTTGCATAAGCGATCATTACCCCAAATGCCAAGGTTAGTGTAAAGAAAATCTGAGACATAGCTGCACTCCATACTTCAAAATCAAGCAATGCTGTAAAGTTTGGTTTTAAATAAAACAAAATACCATTCATAGCACCCGGCAATGTGATTCCCCGAATAAGCAAAACGATCAAAAGAATAACTGGCAGGGGCATTGTAACCATTACAACATTCCCAACGCTCTTAACACCCTTCCAAACGGAAAAATATACCAAACACCATATTATTATCAATGAAAAAATAATTGGAACAGAAATATATCCTATGGTTCCTACCCCATCACTTAAGTGAAGAACTTCATTAAAAAAGAAACCCTTTGTATCAGAGCCCCATTTCAAAGTAAATGAATAAACTAAATACATCAAAGACCATGCCATTACTACGGCATAGTAACTAACAACAACAAAACCACATAAAACAGCACCAAGCCCGATTGAAGCTAATTTTTTCTTTATATTACCAAATGCGCCAACTGCACCTAATTGCATTTTTTGGCCTATTGCAAATTCCATAATTAATAGTGGAATTCCCATAACACCTAGCATAATGATATAAGGAATTAAAAATGCTCCTCCACCATATTTACCAGCTAAGTAAGGAAATCTCCAAACATTTCCCAAGCCCACTGCTGAGCCAATTGCTGCAAATAGAAAGACTAACTTTGATGACCACCTACTTCTTTCCATGTTAATTCCTTTGATCAATATAATTAATAATTTAAATAAAAATTCCCAACAATCCTGCGCCCAGAATAATGAATGCGGGGTGTATCTTAGAATATACAAAAAGAACAAATGCTACTAAAACAATGATTATGCTCTTTAAATGCATTAATTGATCAATTTTAATAGTTTGAAAAGCAACTGCAATTATCATAGAAAAAACCACTAATTGTATTGTGTTAAAGGCGTTTTCAAGCTGAGGCAGGGACCTATACTTCATGTAGAATTTTGCAATAAATAAGACTATTAAAACAGGTGCCAAAAAATTCCCGACATTTGCTGCAATAATACCCCAGATTCCTGCAACTTTATATCCAGTATATGTTGCATACTTTATGGAAATAGCTCCTGGAAAAAGCTTAACCATTCCAAGGACTTCTAAAAACTCTTCCTTAGTTAACCAGCTGTATTTCCCAACAACTTCCTTTTCGATCAAAGGAAGAAAAGAATATGCTCCACCAATAGCAAAAAGACCGATCCTTAAAAAGGATGAAAATAATTGGAACAATACCATAATAAAATCACCTTTTAACTAATGCCTACTCCAAGCAATCCTGGATTGACTAAAATCAGAATGCCTAGCAGTAACATTATTATACCGCCTATAAATTTTATAATTTCCATTTGTCTTTGAGTGATTTGCCTCGCCTTAAATGAAAAAATCAATATCGCAACAATTACAAGTAATGGCAAAATATAAACTAAATTATAAAAAGCTAAATAAGCATAATAAGCAAAAGTGCTCTGAAGACCTTTACTTGATAATATTCCAGTATAAATTATAGGAAATCCTGCAGTACAGGGTAATTCAATTAACGAAGCAAGAATTGCTAAGCCAATTGACGAAGTTATTAATATTGGCAAAGAACCATTCTTAATGACGTCTTTCATTGCTTCTATCCTCTTCAATAATGGGCCTTTTTGTTTATCAGAAATTGTCAAGGATATCCCCATTTTAAAGAATAAAAGCTCCTTGCAGTTTATGAAACCCGCAACTAAAGCTAGCACAGCAATTGCGATACGAAGAGGGGTTATAAATGTAACGTATTTAAAAACATTAAGCCAGGCAGCCATAAACATATAGTAAAAAATATAGACCATTAAAATAAAGCTTCCAGCTACGATATAAAGCTTTTTTCTTGAATCAGAAGTTGAAATTAATAAGGCCATGAGGCACGTAAGAACAAACATGTTGCAAGGATTGAAGCCATCAACAAGGGCAATAAAAAAGGTGAACACTGGTAATGGCAAATTATAGCCAATATCTTCAAGGAAATCAGGAGAAACATTCTTTGCAAAAGCAAAAAAGGCAATTAACGCTGCAAAAGAAATAACAGTAATGATCAAATCTCTTTTCTTTCCACGCAATTCAAACCTAATTGGTGCCCCCTTTTTTGTTTTCGTAATTCGCAAAAATGACATTGAAACTGCTAATAACAACAAGGCGACAATCATAAGCTGTAGGTATAATTGCGATCGGTTCTTATCAGATTTTATAACTACTCCATCACCATTCCATTGCAGCCTCCAGTTGCCGATCATAACTGCATGTACGAACTCTAAGCTAGCCATTGATATTTCAACAGGGACAGGCTTAACCTTCCTATATTTAACTCCTTTGAGTGCTTCTGATAAATCTTCAACTAAAAGAACGTTCTTTAATAGATTATTATCTCCACCTGCACCATTCATCAATATTCGGTTCTTTGTCCAAATATTTAGCTTTCCTGGCAATTTGGTTAAATCCAAAGATGTAAATGTGATCAAATTACCATCTTGCCGTGGAAAATTATTTGGCATTAGTGACGACAGCTTGTTCAAACCATTAACAACTTGAATTCTGCCGACATAAGTATTTGATTTATCTGCTAAAAGAAAAGGAACACCAAAGTAGTTATTTTTAATGTATGATGCAAAATACTGCTTTTTTACATCTTCATTAATTAATTTTGACTTAAATACTTCATATTCAAAAACAATTAAATTTGGATTATTTCGGGTTGTCTCAATAAAAAGAATAGGATCAACTACAGCACAATTACTGCATCCGATACCTGTTAAATAAACAACAGATATTGCAGTTTTTTCTTTATTAACGTCATCAATAGATTGAGCAAAAGATTTTGAAGATAAAATAATGATTAGAAGCAAAAGTAAGATGGGCTTTAAATATGTGCAGGTTTTTCGCATATTCTATAACCTAAAAAGACAGCCTTGAGATCTTACATAGGCCGTCTATTTAATTAATACTAACATAATATTTACAATAGTTGATTTACAATCTTCTTTGAAATAGTTGCTTTAGATTAGGATTTTTTTTTGACAAGCTCCCGATATATATACGCTATGATATCCGTTCTGGAAACAATGCCCATTAATTTACCGTCGCTGACGACTGTAACTCGTCTAAATGTTTTATCAAGTAACAAAGTACATACATCTTCTAAGGAATCCTCCACATCAAAGCTTTCGACATCACGAGTCATATAATCCTCTGCCTTCATATTTTCCAAATTCTCATGTTTAAATAGCAGCCCTAAAAGATCCTTCTCCGTAACGATACCAAGCAGGGTATTATCATCATCTACAACTGGTATACCAGTTAATTTTCTAACAGTTAAGATCTTAATAATCACTTCAACTGGCGTATCAGCCTTTACAGTAATGACATTTCTTGTCATGACATCTTTAGCTTTAACCATTATCCCTCCAAATATTTAATTCGTTTGCAAAATAATAAGCTGTCCTACATCTGCACAAATGGAGTGCTCAAATATAAGCCGCTAATAATTTAAAAAATAAATTCGATTTTAGCCCAGGATGTACGTCTTTACGAAATTTACAAATAAAATACGTATTTTTAATATTTATTAAAAATCATATCATCCTGAACATAGTTGTCAATTCAAATAACTTTAATATTTTACTTCTCGTCTTTAGAAATATCTTCAATTTCGCTCTGAACTTCTTTGCTAGCTTTTTTAAACTCAGTAATTGATCTGCCTAATGCCCTTGCAATTTCAGGTAATTTTGATGCGCCAAACAACAAAAGAACAATGACCAGTATTACAATTAATTCACCCATGCCAAAATTGAACATATTAGCTCCTGTTTTTTAATAATTAACAATTTGCAAATAACTAATGATCACTTGCACATCCACAATTCTTGTGAGCACATGTAAGTGGAAAAACAATATCACTTAAACAACATGGTATCATAACTGCTAATATTGTAAGAATTAAAACCCCCCCTAAAGAATAAACCCATGAATCTAAACCATAACTTAATAAATAGAGAATGGAAGCCGCACTGCTTACAAAAACATGCATTGAATGAGAGTATTCTGTCGGACGTTCAAGAGTATTGCCGATAGTAAGACCAACAACTATTCCTAATATTGCAAAAGGAAGAACAAGTAAAGAATGTTCAAATAAGCAAATATGAATATGCATATCTGCTCCAAGGATAATGCCTCCCAGGATCGGAAAAACAGTATCACTTAATCCGCATATAAGAATTGACCCAAGCAGGCCAATGATTATTGCCTTCCATAATGATCTTTCATGTTTCCAATACATTGCTGTTGTTGCAACAGCACTTAATAACACATGAACTGGATGAAAAACATGAAACAATTCCCCTGACGCATGTTTGAGAAGACCCTCTCCTCCTGATACAATTGCCACAAATGTAAGTAATCCAATCATAATGATACCTGAAACAACTCCAAAAATAGAAAAGGGAAGATGATTGATCAGCTCTAATAGAACATATTTTGCTTTATTATTTTTTTGTTTCATAGCTTGTTCTTCATTAAGTATAATTTAAATTTTAACTTCTGCTTTGTTTTCAACGATATTGTTGCCAATATTTATCATGCGAAAAATACTTTTTTGAGCTTTTGAAATAATTTCTTCAGACAATATAACCTCATCCCTCATATCTTCAAGAGATCTAATTACTTTTTCAAGAGTTATTTTTTTCATGTTTGGGCAAACTGCTATATCAGAAGCAGCATAGAATTTCTTTTGGGGATTTGCTTTTTGAAGAGGATGCAACATCCCAACTTCAGTGCCAACAATGAACTCATTAGCCTTAGATTTATTTACATATTTTAGCATGCCCGAAGTGGAAAGCACTTCATCTACCATTTGAGTAACTGAGCTTAGGCATTCGGGATGTGCCATAGTTATAGCATTTGGATGTAGTTCTTTCTGCTTCTGAATATGTTCTGGTAGAATTTTTAAATGAGACTTGCAATAGCCGTTCCAAAATATAACTTTTCTTCCAGTTTTGTTAGCGGAGTATGAAGCTAGATATTTATCAGGAACAAAGATTATTTCATCATCATCATTAAAAGCTTCATTTAACATTATTTCAGCATTTGCTGATGTGCAACAATAATCACACTCTGCTTTTACTTCTGCAGATGTATTCACATAACACATAACTTTAGCTTTGGGATGTTTTGCCTTTAATTCCCTAAGTTGATCTGCTGTTATCATGTCAGCCATAGGGCATCCTGAAGTAGCATCTGGGATCAAGACAGTTTTATGAGGCGAAAGTATTTTTGCGGTCTCTGCCATAAAATAGACTCCACAAAAAACAATAACATCAGCAGTTGTTTTCGATGCTTCTATGCTAAGGCCAAGAGAGTCGCCAGTAAAATCACCAATATCCTGAACCTCAGGAAGCTGGTAGTTATGAACTAATATAACTGCGTTCCTTTCTTTTTTAAGCTCTTCAATTCTTTTTTGAAAATTCATGCCATGCCTTTCTCAGAATAGGATTCAATAGTTCCTCCACCCAGAACCATATTATTGTTATAGAATACCACAGATTGTCCTTTTGTTACAGCTTCTTGAGGAGCATCGAAAACAATACTGACCTTATTTCCCTCGATAAAGTCTAATGAGCATAGTGCTTGTTTGTGGCCGTATCGTATTTGAACAAAAACCCTTTGAGGACAATCATCAATAAGCATATTTACATTACTTGCTATTAGGCTATTTGTCAAAAGGTCTTCTTTTTCTCCAACAATAATTCTATTATTTTCAGCATCTATTTCAACAACATATTGAGGTCTTCCTACCGCTACGCCTAACCCACCCCTTTGTCCTCTTGTATAGTTAATAATTCCTTTATGTTTGCCTAAAACGTCCCCAGACATATTAACAATATCTCCGGATTCAATCTTACCAATTCTTTCAGAGACAAATCTTTTATAATCATTATCTGGCACAAAACAGACATCTTGGCTTTCGAGTTTTGATTCGACAGTTAAATCTGCAGCATGTGCAATATCTCTGATTTCATCCTTAGTAAAATCTGATAAAGGAAATAATATCTTTGATAAATTAGCTTTCTTAATTGAATATAAAAAATAAGTTTGGTCTTTTTTGCTATCCTTAGGCCTGCATAAAAGATAATCGCCATCTACTTCTTTAATTCTTGAATAATGACCTGTGGCAAGAAAATCAAAGCCCATATTTTTGGTATATTCTAACAATTTACCAAATTTTAAATATTCATTACATCTGACACATGGATTAGGGGTTCTTCCATGCATATATTCATCCACAAAATCCTTAATAACCATATTTTCTAAATCAGCTGAAAAATCAAGGACATAATGTGGGACGCCTAGTTTTTGACAAACATTTTTAGCATCATTAATTGCTTCAGTGCCGCAACATTTAACTTTAGAATCATTTTCTAAATCTATAATGCCTAAACACATTGTAACGCCGACAACATCGTGCCCTTCTTCTTTCAATAAATATGCAGCTACTGAAGAATCAACGCCGCCACTCATCGCAACGAGTATTTTGCTCTTTTTATCAATAACAGACATCCGCCTAGCAACTTCCTGAATTATGTATTAGATTTGCATTAAATTATTGTAAGGATTATATATAAATCTGTAAATTTTAAAAGTAAAATCTTTCTTTGAAATAAATGTAGGAGCGTACTTAAATAAGTCGAAATGAATTTTATGAGGAATTTAAATGAATCTTTAAAGATTATAAACAAAACGGGGCTCAGCCTTAATAACCACTCTCATGTTAGGATATTTAGTCTTAAATTTATTTGATACAGATAATACTATTTTTTGCGCAAAAGAATCATCAATATTATCACTAAGGGCTATATCAAAAACCACATTACACTTATTGATTTTTTTCCCAACAATCCTCAACTCATGAAAGCTCTTAATTCTGCTGTCATTATTAACAATTTCACTAATTGTTTGATAAATATCATCATAAAGTGGATGATCTCTATTAACCGGGTCAATATGCGCGACTACTACACCTCCAAACGCTACAGCGATAGCACTCTCAACTTCTTCAGATAAAACATGCAATTTATTAACATCTTCTTTATCAGAAACTTCAAGATGCAAAGAAATAATACTGGTTTGTCCATAACTCTGATAAATAATATCATGCACACCCAAAACCCCATCATGAGTTTTGGCAAATTTTTCGATTTTCAACAAGGTCTCTTTTGGTACGGCTGCGCCTAACAAGGGGTCGATGGCCTCCTTACCTGCCAAGTACCCAGAGTACATAATAGCAAGAGAAACAAAAACGCCCATAATCCCATCTAAAGCATATAGACCATATCTTGAAGCTACCATAGCGATCAAAACAAAAATCGTAGTAACAGCATCACATCTATGATGATAGCCGTCGACCTTTAAGGCTTGTGAGCCAATAGCATCACCTAAAATAAAAGAAAACCTGGCCAAGAGTTCTTTTACAATTAATGTTGCAAAAATTATAGCAATGATCATTAAAGAAGCTTGTGACGGATTAGGATTTAAAATCCTATGAAAGGATCTTTCAAAAAATTCAATACCAGCAACAAATAACAAAACTGAAATAATCAATGCAGCAACAGGCTCCATCTTTCCGTGGCCATAAGGATGTTCTTTGTCTGGGGGCTTTTGAGATAATTTAAAACCAAATAAGACGACAAAGGAAGTGACTAAATCTGATAAAGTGTGGAATGCATCCGCAATTAGAGAAACACTGTTGATAGAAACACCTAATAAAAACTTTATTATGAACAAAACAATATTAACAAAAACACTTGTCCAACCCTCAAGAGCGCCGTATTTTGCTCTCACAGAAGGATCTTCAACCTTGGAATAGTCTTTTACGAATATCTTTAATATTTGTTTAGTTATTATTTTCATTTTTACTTTAACTCCAATTATACCTTGCCTTTCAAGTAGACAAGTCTTTTATTTTCAGGGAATCTCTCTATTGCAGAGCGCAGCATAGTCCTGGGCATTATTTTATGATACATTTTTAAAAACTTCTCTTCTACGGGTAGATCTCTCTTGCCAATTTCTTTAAGCATCCAACCAACTGCCTTATGAATAAGGTCATGCTCATCTTTTAGTAACTTTTGAGATATTTTTAAAGCATCCTTAAAATCATTATTTTTTATATAGTGAAAAGTTGAAAGAATTGCAATTCGCCTTTCCCACAAAGAAGTTGATTCTACTAATTCATACAAGATCGACTTATCCCGTTTCAATAAATATGCTCCTACAATTCTATATGCTGATAAATCAACTAGATCCCAATTATTTATATATTTAGTGTTTTTTATGTATATATTATAAATTGTTTCTTTTTCATTCAACTGTTTGTCAAATTTAGCTACTAGAAATAATAAAGCGGCTAATCTTTCTTCATGTATTTTTGACTTTAGTAGCTTTTTAACTTCTGTTAAAGAGATGTCGACATTTTTATTGACGACTGACCTTATTTCCGGGACTTTTAGACCTATGAAAATATCTCCTTCAGCATATTCACCCGGGCCTGTCTTGAAAAATCTTTGCAAAATATTAGCTTTTTCCGTATTGCTATATTTTTTCAACTCTTTTTTTATAGTTTCTGCATTCACACTGCAAGTCATAGTTTTCCTTTTACCTTTATTGCTCTCCCTGGCCTAGCTGGACATTTATTTTGACAAATACCACAACCAACACAAAGATCCTTATCCACATATGGTAACATAATCATTTCACCCTCTGCGGTAATTTTATTTTTTAATTTAATGGCTTTATCTGAAATTGGACAATGTTCTTCACAAACTATGCATTGTTTATTCTGTGAATGAGGAAAACAAATTGATTCATCTATAATTGCCAAACCTAGTTTTTCTTTCTTCTTTTGAGCAGACCTTAATTCTGGTATGGCTTTTGTAGGACATACTTCTCCACACAACGTACAATTATATTCACAATAACCAATTTCTGGAACTAACTGAGGTGTCCATAGCCCCTCTACTCCGGATTTAAGCAAAGTAGGCTGTAAGCCATTTGTAATACAAACCTTCATGCAATTACCACATCTAACGCAGGTTTTTAAGAACAGTTCTTCATTTTTAACTCCAGGAGGTCTTATAACTTCTATAGCTTTATAGCTAAATTTTTTATCATTTTTATTAGAAAAACCAAGGCTGGGTAATGATATTAACAAAAGAAATAGAAAGTCTCTTCGGCTTATAGTGCCTTTTCCCTTGCCAGTGTTAACCAGTTTATTTTTATAATCAAATTTAAAGCTAGTTCCTTTTGTTGGGCAGGAATATACGCAATCCATACAAAGAACACATTCAGATTTTATATAACTTAGATCCTTATTTATGGCCTGCATTCTGCAAATGTTATAACAGTTCTTACAATCCGTACACTTCTCAACAGCTCTTTTAAAAACTGAAATTTTTGAAAAGATCCCAAATAAAGCTCCTAGTGGACATAATGTTCTACACCATAATCGTGGGATAATAATTGGAATTAGGACTATTGCCAAAAAGATCGATAAAGAGATCCCAGAATTAACAAAGAACTGTATTTTAATTCCCAATAAATTATCATTTAGTGAGCGGTAAAAATCATAGAATCCGCCATATAGTTCAAAATTCTTTATTGCAAAAATAAATGTTTTATCAATAACAAATGTAGCGCCAGGTATAAAGCTTAGTGATAAAAATCTTGCAAAAATGACAATTGGATCAAGAATCCAAGCTGCTTGAAAACCTAAAATAGCCAAAAATGATACAATGAACAAAATATAATATTTTGGTTTTTTTACATTATTGTTTAACCCGTCACTTAAAATCAAATTTCTTTTATTGACCATTGCCGCTATATCTACAGAAGTTCCTACTGGACAAATCCATCCACAAAAATATCTTCCAAAAATTAAGGCAAAAATAGCCACAAGAATAGATAAAACTATTCCTTCTATACATTGTCTTACACTTATAGCAGTAAAAAACATTATTAGAGGATCTAATTTAAAAAGCACTTTTGGAGAGATGATGCTATTTAGAGGATAAGTAGTGGACCATACTATATAAACAAACAATCCTAAAAATAGAATCTGAGAAAATTTTCTGGCAATAATGAGCTTTTTCATAGTAATAGGTTAAATCGACAGTTCTTTAATATCAGATTTCTCGAGGTTTGAATTGCCAAATTTCCTTGCAGCAGCTTCTTTTAAATACGGAACTGACATTGGATCTTTTTTCATCAACTTACATGCATAGGTGTCAGCTAAAGTTGGATCCGTAGAAGCTATGACTGTATCCAATTTTATAACATCTTTAAGATTTCCTCCGCTGGGGCCATTTTTAGTAAGAACTCTAGTAGCATCAATAATAGTAAGGTCAGGATTTATAAAATCAGTAAGGTCGACAAGCTTTTTCGCAATATCAATATGAATAAAGCCTCTTGTTCCGCTGCAGACACCCATCAAATTTTTCATTGATAAAGTAAGCCCTGTTAATCCATGATGCTTTAATACAGGGACATTAATGAACGTATCACAAACGACAGCATCACGAATTATAGGCCAATCTTCCATAGCGCTTTTGTATGGGAATTTGGCCTTAAGAACATTCCAATGATCAGCAAAATATACTTTTGCACCTTTCTCTTCAGCTGCTTTTTGAATACCGCTATTTTCATACACTCTTCTATCATCATTACACGGCACATCAAAAATATTAACTCTTTTTGCTCCAGCCTTATAGCAAAGTTCAACGATAGTTGCCACCACTTCTGGATCAGTATTAGCAGCTTGTTCAGGGCTTCTATCCCAAGCCATATTTGGCTTTACAAGAACGACATCACCCTTCTTAACAAATTTGTCAATGCCTCCTAGTAACTCTATTGCTTTCTCAACATTTTTCCCTGATTTTGAACCTTTTACCGCAACAAGATCATGTTCACAGGCAATACTTTTTTTGGCTCTTGGCTTAGCATCTGAATTTTTAGCAAAAGCAAACTTAAGGAACTGGTTTTCTGAAAGAAAATAAACCAGCCCTCCAATAATTATTTTCATGAATTCTCTTCTTGAAACTGTCCTTTTTAAATATGTTTCAAGCTTATATAACAAGTTATTCATTTTTAACTCACTTTCCATGGCCACTTGACGCAAGATTTAATGTCAGGAAATACTACATAATCAGCATTGCCAATTAATGCCATTGTTTTAACATCAAAATCTTTTAACAAATATTTTGCTGCAAGTATTGTTTTCCCAGAAACAACAGCATCATCAACCAGTAATATTTTTCTAAATTTATTAGATATATTAAAAGGCATCAGCAGCTTGGGTTCTTCAAATATTGGCGAATTTTTACTATCTCTATAGTTTATATGAATTGAGCTTAAAGATAAGTTTAGATTGTATGCAACAATGCTAGCAGGAATTAATCCCCCCTGTCCAATAGCTACAATATGATCGACATCAACAATATTCAAATTCGTTAGAGAATTAAAAACTTCTGTAAAACTTAATTCAATCATTTAGCTGCGCTCTCTTTAATTTGTATCAATATTATTCCAATAAACAGCAATACAAAAATACCAGGTAAAGCCAAAGTTATTTCTGAAAACATATTTTTTAGTTCAAAGTGTCCGGACATGAAAAATACTGTTAAATATAAAAATAATTTTGCAAATATAAATGAAATAAGCCCAATAAACCTATAAAAACTTTTTGATTTAAAAATAATTTGGGCAAAAATAGCGAAAATAATTAACTCGAAAGTTAGCTTCGATGCAATTTCTAGTCTAGGCATTCCTGTAAAATACATGTTAATCCAAGGTGAAACAAAGCAGGCGGCAATTGATACATGTTTTTTAAAAAATATAGCAGCAAAAAGCGGGGCATAAAAGATTGGCAACCATATTGCCCCAATTGGATAATATCCTGTTCGGGGCAACATATGAAGAAGTAGTGGCATTATGAACATTAAAGACACTGTAAAAACCAACTTATCAACCTGAGCATATTTGAGAACTTTAACATTATTGATTTTTCTATTTAACATCATTGACCCTAACTATTACTTAAAAAAAGGGGATGCCAGTTAAGGCAGCCCCTTTTAAAGTACAAAATATTCGGTATATTAATAATTTTCAATTTATCGAAAATTAACAATTACCAGCTAAAAATCATCGCTAAAACCAGCATCATGACTACAAAAAAAGTAATTCCGCGTACCCATACAGGGGCTCTTGGCATTGTATCAACTTCACTACCTGCTTCCAAATCAGATACTAGATTAATTTGTCTTCCGATCGTGTAGAAAGCAAAGGCAGCTAATAATAACATCAAAGCTTCTGTTCCAACATCAAATCTGAGAACATACAAAACTGCGACTGACATAAAAGTAAAAGTGTAAATGTATGTATTCACCTTAACTTTGTTTAGGAACCCTTTTGTTACATCATTCATTATAATTCCTCCTGTATATAATTATTAGCTTATCAAAAAAATAACAATAAAAACAGTATAGCACAAATATGTTAAGTGCAAACACAATAATGCTTTAATTCAAAGTAAGCATTTTGAACATGTTTGAAAATAATATATCAACAAATTCTAGGTAGTTGTTCGCCAGAAAGCATATCGACGACCCGCATAGTGCCTATGCAGCTACGCATTGTAACTGATCCAGGTTTGTCAGCTGACACATAACCTATACACTTTGCATCCTTCCCAAGCTCATCAGAATGAAAAATATTTAAAGCTTTATTAACATCATCACGTTTTACAAAGGCGATGAATCTTCCTTCATTGGCAACATACATAGGATCAAATCCAAGGATCTCACATGCGCCACGAACATCTTCTCTTACAGGTATATTATTTTCATCAATTGTAATTTGTGAGTTGGAAGTTTTTGCAATTTCAACAAGTGCTGAAGCTAATCCGCCTCTAGTTAGATCACGCATGCAATGTATTTCAATTTTTGAATCAATAAGCTTAGAAACTAGTCCATTCAATGGCGCCGAATCACTTTCAATAAAAGTACTGAATTCTAGCCCTTCCCGTACTGCCATAATAGCAATGCCATGCCTGCCAATATCGCCACTTATGATTATTGCATCTCCATCAACAACAGAAGACGGCTCAATAGACATATTGTGTTTTATCAGACCAATGCCGGTAGTGTTTATAAAGATACCATCTCCTTTCCCCCTATCCACAACTTTAGTATCTCCAGTAACGATATCAACACCTGCTTTATTAGCTGCTACTTGCATAGAATTAACTACTTTTATCAGCTTTTCCATTTCAAGGCCTTCTTCAAGAATAAAACCTACAGATAATGCTATTGGCATTGCTCCAGACATAGCTAGATCATTTATTGTTCCGTATATCGCCATGGAACCGATATCGCCCCCAGGGAAAAACAGTGGATCAACTACATAAGAATCCGTTGTTATTGCTATCTTAGATGAATCAATATTAAGAACAGCTGCATCATGTGATTTATGTAGCTCTTTGTTTTTGAACGCAATTTTAAATACTCCATCAATGAGCTGATTCATTAATGTTCCACCGCTACCATGCGCTAAAAGGACATTGGGATAATCGCTTATTGAAATTGGACAACTTGGATTAAACTCTTTATTCTCTGACATCAACTGTTTGCTCCTAATGAATATTTTCTATATCTAAAGTATGCATTACAGGCACCTTCAGAAGAAACCATTGGCGCTCCTAATGGATGCTCCGGTTTGCAGCGTTTATCAAATTCACTGCATTCATGCGGTTTCTTAATGCCCTGCAAGATCAATCCCGCAATACACTCAGGAGGTTCCTGAACATTGATATTTTCAAGTTTAAATATTATTTCAGCATCAAAACGTTCATAGGCCTTTTGAAGACCTAACCCGCTGTTAGGTATTTCTCCAATGCCTCGCCATTTTCTGGGCACAACACAAAATACTTGATCAACAATTTTCTGTGCATTCAAATTACCATCTCTAGTAACAACTCTTGAATATTCATTTTGGACCAAGAAGGATCCCTTCTCAAGTTGTTCAACACACAATTGAATTCCTCTTAATATATCTACAGGCTCAAAACCTGTAACTACGATTGGAACCCTATATTTTTCTGCGATTGACTCGTATTGCTTATAACCCATTACAGTACAAACATGTCCAGCAGCTAAAAATCCTTGTACCTGATTTTGCTTTGAAGAAAGCACTGCTTCCATTGCAGGTGGCACTAGAACATGTGATACAAGAACAGAAAAATTATCTACTCCCTGTTTGTCAGCTTGATAAACTACCATAGCATTAGCAGGTGCAGTAGTTTCAAAGCCTACTGCAAAAAAGACGACTTTTTTATCAGGATGCTTTTTTGCTAACTCTAATGCATCCATCGGAGAATAAACTATCCTAACATCCCCACCTTCAGCTTTAACTGACAAGAGATCCTTTTTTTTTCCAGGAACACGCAGCATATCTCCAAAAGAGCATAAAATAACATTCTGCTTCGAAGCAATAATGACTGCTTGTTCTATTGCTTCAAGTGGAGTAACGCAAACAGGACATCCTGGACCATGTATAAGCGTTATGCAGTCTGGAAGAAGTTCATCTAATCCAAACTTTATTATAGAATGAGTTTGTCCTCCACAGATCTCCATGATCTTCCATGAACGTGTCGCAGTTCTTCGAATTGATCCTGCTATCTTATGTGCAGCCTTAGCATCACGATACTCATCAATAAACCTCATTGAAGTTTATCTCCTTCCCAATCATCTTCAGCAAAACCTTCTATCATTTTAATGTCTTCAAGTAATTTTTCAGCCTCGACTTCATCAATTGTATTTAATGCAAAACCTACATGTGCAATGACATAATCATTCACTTTAGCCTCAGGCACATAGGAAAGATTTATATCCTTTACTACACCACCAAAATTAACTTTACCTATCTTATTTAATGGATCAACACCAATAATTTCTTCAATTTTTCCTGGTGCAGCTAAACACATATAGTCTCCTCTTATTAATTGCAATAACGAAAGCATTATATCACGGCAGGTTACTTTTTAAATTCTCTTTTAGCAGCAAGAACTTGACCTAAAGATATACCCCCATCATTTGGAGGCACTCTTTGATGCCAATAAACTTTAAAATTCTCTGTAGTCAATCTATCAATTGCTCTCTCAGTAAGATACTTATTCTGGAAACAGCCACCTGACAATGCAACTTTGTTAATATTTACAGTCTTTGCAATATCAACTATTATTTCCACTAAAGTGTTATGAAACTTTACAGCGATCATTCCGACATCACAGCCTTCGTCTAAATCATTAATCAGCGAGCCCAAAAGCTTATTATATTTTATAATGATAGCATTGTCATCATTTTGAAGATCATAGGTATAAAACTCAGCCGTTTTATATCCATTAGCGGCAAATTCAAGTTGCATTGCAGCTTGACCTTCATATTTTGATTTATGACATATGCCAAGCATTGAGGAAACAGCGTCAAACAATCTTCCGACACTTGAAGTGTTAGGAGTATTAATATTGTTTGCTAGCATTTGGCATATATTTTTTAATTCAACAACTTCAAAAGAATTAAAAGTCTTAATACTTTTTTTACCAAAATATTTATCGCCAAAGACCTTATACAAAAGCCCTAAAGCAGATCTTCTAGATTCTTCTATTGCAACTTCACTTCCCGGCAAGCCAAATTTTTCGAAATGTGCGATCCTCTCAAACGAGTTATCATTGACCAACAAGAATTCTCCACCCCACAAACTACCATCATCACCGAAACCAGATCCATCCCAGCTTACACCTAACACAGGTGAAGTAATTTGATTGTCAGCCATACAAGAAAGGATATGAGCATAGTGATGTTGGACAGAAAATTTTGACAGATCTAAACTTTTTGCTAATTTAGAAGACGCATAATCTGGATGTTTATCAAAAGCTACAACTTCAGGTTTTTCTTCATAAATACTGATAAAGTCAGCAATGGTCTTCTTAAAAGCTTCATTTGATTTTTGACTTCCAAGATCACCGATATGTTGACTAATAAAAACCTTCGATCCATGCGAAACAGAAACCGTGTTCTTCAAATGTGACCCTAACGCCAGAACTGAGGTTTTTCCATCTTCAATAAATATCGGCAAAGGCGCATAGCCACGCGCACGACGTAAAACCTGTTCTTTCCCTTTTATTTCACGAACGATCGAATCGTCGACATGTCTAGCTATTGGCCTATTATGAATTAGAAAATAATCTGCGATACTTCCAAGATCTTCTATCGCTTCCCATTCATCAATACATATAGGGTCTTCTGATAGATTTCCGCTGGTAGCGACTACCGGTATTTTTAAATTCTGCATTAAAATAAAATGTAATGGCGTGTAAGGTAGCATTACGCCAAGATATGGATTTCCAGGTGCAACATTTTCAGCAACAAAATGTCCTTTTTTGACCAGCAATACTATTGGCGCCTGCGCAGAACATAGCATTTGTTCCTCGACATGAGAAACATTGCAAACTAGCTTAACTTCATCAATATCATGATACATAACCGCAAATGGTTTTGCTTCTCTATTTTTCCTCTCTCTTAATCTCTCAACAGCAACCGCATCTCTAGCGTCTACTACAAGTTGAAATCCACCCAAGCCCTTAATAGCAACTATATTTCCCTCTTTAATAAGAGTAGCTGCCATTTTGATAGCAGTAACCGTTTTCCCGATTATCTCTCCCTTATGATCGCATAGCTCTATAGATGGGCCGCAAACTGGACAGGCATTTGGCTGAGCGTGAAAACGTCTATTAGACGGATCATTATATTCCTTATTACAGTCATCACACATGTCGAAAGAACTCATTGTAGTGTTTTTTCTGTCATAGGGCAAAGTTTCAATAATGCTGTAACGTGGTCCACAGTGAGTACAATTGGTAAATGGATATTTATATCTTCTATTTGCTGTATCTTGAATTTCTTCCTTACATTCAGAACACATTGCAATGTCCGGCAAGATAAGGGCAGTCTTTATTCCATTTATACTTTCTTTGATCTCAAAAGATTTATAGCCAACTACTTCAAGAAATATTGATTCTAAAGACTGGACATGGGAGTGAACCGGGTTCTCTTTATCGATCCTAAAAATGAAATCATCGATATCATTTTTTTCACCCTCTGCTTCAATTACAACACCTTCAGAAGTATTACAAACCCATCCATTAAGACCGCAATCTTTAGCCATATTATGTATGAAGGGCCTGAAACCTACACCTTGGACGGTTCCTTGAACTTTTAATTGAACTCTCAAATTACTCATTATTATTTTTCTTTAAAATTATTTGTATTTAATGCTTGTTCCAAGAATAAAACTGCATCATTTAAATTGTTTTTTGCTTTTTCTGATAAAAATTGCCCAAATTCGTCAAAATCATATCCTCTGATCCCTAAAATATACCCTTCTGTTTTTGCTTTAAATAATTCATGGGCCAAGCCTAAAACATTATCAGGCTCAATGCTGTGAGTTGAAAAAGTCAATGACGCTTTGGGAGTTAATTTTTGGAAGGAGAACGGTTCTGTTCCGTTGATAGAGGCATCAGCAAAGATCACAATATCATTCTCTGCTACTGCAGCTGCATCTTCTACAGATAACTGATAATTAGAATCAATAGTTAATCCAGGGAAGCTCTTTTCTTCGAAGATCTCAGCTAAAGCTGGACCTAAACCATCATCGAGCCGCCCTGGATTACCAAAACCAATAAGCAGGACTTTTCCTACAGACGTCATTTTTTAACTTTTTTATCGATCAAATTTCCTTTGTGGTCAAAAAGACTGACAACTAAGGGCATTTGTCCCATCGCATGAGTTGCGCAAGATAGACATGGATCATAAGCACGAATTGCAACTTCAATATGATTTAAAAGACCTTCTGTTATTTCAGGTTTTCCACTTAAATAAGTTTGAGCTACCTTCTCAACAGCAGTATTCATTGGGACATTATTATGTGTTGTTGAAACGATCAGATTACACATTTCGATTTGATCATCTTTATTTACTTTATAGTGATGGAATAGAGTACCACGTGGTGCTTCAATAAGACCAACCGCTTCCTCTCTTCTTTTTCCCTTTAATACAAGATCTTTACCCTGTAGGTCAGGATCATTAAGAAGCTCTTTGATCTTTTCTGCTGAGTGAAGAGTTTCAATCATTCTTGTCCAATGATATGCTAATGAAAGATTATTTGGCTTGCCAGCAGTTACAGCCATAAATTCTTTTCTTGCTTCTTCAGCCAACGGAGTATCAATAAAATCACAAGCATTAACACGAGCTAATGGTCCAACTCGATACCAACCGTTTTCAGTTCCAATTGACTTGATAAATGGGAATTTCATATATGACCATGATTTAACTTCTTCAGCAATGTAATCCACATAATTATTGTAATCAACTTGATCAAATATTTTATTCCCATCCTTATCGATCGCTCTTAGATTTCCATGATATAGATCCATAGCTCCATCTTCACGAATAAGCGATAAATGGTTTGAATCAAAATTAGCGAATTGCATAGCTAAAGAAAGATTTTCTACAGTATAATCTTTAGCTATCTTTAAAGCGCCTTTTGCCCACTTGAGCATTTGCTCAATATCTTTCAAGAATTCATCGCGTTCTGCTATTGAAATATTCTTATTAACACCACCCGGAATAGCGCCTGTACCATGAATTTTCTTTCCGGCTGTAGCTTTAATGATCTCTTGGCCATATTTGCGCATCATAACTCCCTGAACAGCAAGCTCAGGATATTTTTGAGCAACACCGATCACGTTCCTTATTGCAGGGTCAGCATCAAAGCCGAACAAAAGATCTGGAGAACATAGATGGAAGAAATGAAGGACATGCGATTGAAACATTTGACCATAGTGCATCAATCTTCTTATTTTTTCAGCAGTTGGAGTCAATTTATCAACGCCAACAATTCCATCCATAGCTTTAGCTGCAGCCAAATGGTGACTTACAGGACATATCCCGCATAATCTTTGTACAAGAACTGGGACTTCCCAGTATGGACGTCCCTTAATGAATCTCTCAAAACCACGAAATTCTACGATATGCAGGCGAGCCTGCTTAATGTTGTTCTCTTCGTCTAATAAAAGAGAAACTTTTCCATGCCCCTCTACTCGTGTCACGGGCTCAATAATTATTTTTCTTAAGTTACTATCACTCACAATATATCTCCTTATTAATCGTATTTGATCAATTCATATGGTAATTCAATAGGCTTATTTGACAATAATGCTACTAAAGCCTCCCAAAGAGTATCAGCTGATGGCGGACAACCAGGTAAATGATAATCCATTTTTACTACATGATGACAGGGATACACCTTATTTAAGATCAAAGGTAGTTCCTTATCATTTGGTGTTATATTATTTGGATTATAAACAGTTGGCCCATCATGATAAGCTTCATCAAAACACTCTTTTAAAGGAATGTTATTTCTCATTGCCGGGATACCACCATCTATTGCACAGTCACCGCAAGAAATGAGAATGTCGCAATTTTTTCTGAAATCTTGCAGTACATGGACATTTTCTTCATTACAACATCCACCTTCGACAATTCCAACGGCACATCTTCCAGTAAAATTTTTAATGTCATCAATCGGAGACTTATCAAAATCAACTAGTTCAATAAGTTTGAGAATTCGGTCATCAATGTCTAACAAAGACATGTGGCAACCGAAACATCCCGCCAAAGAAGTTGTTGCTACTTTTGGTTTTTCCATTTTTATACCCTTTGATTTAAAACGTTTATGATTGCCTCGTTATATACTAAAAGTGACTCGTGAATAAACCTTTACCTAAAAAAGGCGAAGATTTCATTGCTTTGCTTCGATATCAGAACCAATTGGCTCAGTATCGTACAATCTTTTACCAACCGGCACTTCAAATCCAACTCTTTTCTTTATAATAGCACCTACAGGACAAACTCCTGCAGCTTTATCACTAACAGCCATATTTGTTCCAGCTAGGGTATCTGCGTTAACAGCGATCTTTTTAGCTGCGCCGCGACCAACAAATTCAAAAACAGACTTTTCGTCAATAACTTTAGAGGCATTAACGCACCTTCCGCAAAGAATACATCTGTTGCGATCAATAAAAAGATCAGGATGCGTAGCATCTAAACTACAATCTGGAAACTGAAATGGATATTTTGGAGCACATATACCCAAACGATATGCCATTGCTTGAAGCTCACAATTTCCACTCTTTTCACAGAACATGCAAAAATGATTCCCCTCGACAAAGAACATATCAATAATATCTCTTCTCTTTTCATTTAATTCAGCAGTGTTATTTTCAACTTCAACACCTTCTGCTATTGGCTGCGTACATGCTGCCTGAGCACGTCCATCAACCTTTATCGTACAAACACGGCAACTACCATGAGGGGTTAAATCTTTCAGATAACATAGTCTAGGAATATATACACCTGCTGCATCAGCTGCCTCCATGATCGTTTGACCTGGAAAACCTTTTACATCAACACCATCAATTTTAAAAGTTATTGTTTTATCCATATCGCAATTCCTTAAGTTAATTAATAAATAACTGATTTTCTTCCCTGAAGTGCTTCAGCAACTTCCAAAGATGCTTTAATATCAAACGTTGGCTGCCTACCATCTTCATTTAATTTTAAAACAGCATCATATACTTCTCTAAAATTCTTTATACTAGTTAGAACAGGATTTGGGGACGTTTGTCCTAAACCACAACGGCTAGTAACTTTGACTGTGCTGCAAAGGTCTTCTAGATACTTAATGTCAGAAGGCTCACCTTTTCCTTCAAGTATTTCTTCTATTTTATTCAACAAAAGAACATTGCCAGTGCGGCAGGGAGTACAATATCCACAGCTTTCTTCAACGAAAAACTCTAAGTAGCTCTTTACGATTTCAAGAATATTGCGGTATGAGTTGAATATAACAATTGAACCACCTGTTGCAAGATCATCATAACAAATGATCCTGTTAAAATCCGTTTTACCAATTAACTGACCAGAAGGGCCACCAATTAAAACTGCTTTAGTATCCTCAGCTCCAGCATCTTTTAACATATCTGATACTTTTACACCAAAGTCATATTCGTATATTCCTGGATTAGAACAATCTCCTGAAATACTTAAGATCTTAGTGCCGGTACTACCTTTAGTTCCTATAGCTGAATACCATGCAGCATCTTTTTCCAAGATTTTAGCTATACTACAAAAAGTTTCAACATTGTTTACTGTTGTAGGTGAAGCTAAATACCCTTTTTGTGCAGGAAATGGAGGTCTTGTCTTTGGATCTCCTCTTAATCCCTCACATGAACTTATTAGTGCAGTTTCTTCACCACATATGTATGCGCCTGCACCTATTTGAATACGAATATCAAAATTAAAACCATCTTTACCGCATATATTAGCGCCTAAAAGACCTACCTCTTTTCTTTGAGATAACTTCTTTTCTAAAAAGGCTTTAAGATAAGCATACTCACCTCGCAAGTAAATAATACCAGAATCTGAACCTATGCAATAACCTCCTATTGCCATACCTTCACACAACATGTCAAATTTCTCAGTAAGTAATACTCTATCCTTAAATGTTCCTGGTTCACCCTCATCAGCGTTACAAACAACATATTTCTTGTCTCCCTTTGCTGCTCTAGTGAACTCCCATTTCATACCAGTAGGAAATCCAGCTCCACCACGGCCTCTTACTTTGGATGCTTTAATTAATGAAATGACATCACTTGGAGACATTGTGATAGCTTTCTCAAGGCCAGCTTCTGATTGACGTTCAGCAAAAATAACTGAGCCTTTTTTTATTATATTATTTTTTACCATTGATTTAACAAGGTCATTGGCATTATTCCCATCACCGCATTCTTTAGTTAACGATTCTGGCAAAACTCCATTCTTTAAGTCATTGGCGATTGATTTAGCTTTATCAACAGTAAGATTAGTAATTGCAACATCATTGATCAAAACCGCAGGCGCCTGATCGCTCAACCCGATACATGGTGTATATTCTAAAGAAATCGATCCATCAGCAGCTGTTTGTCCGATCTCAATACCAAGCGTTTCACTAAAGACTTTTGCAACATCCTCAGCACCTTTCAAGATATCTACCACATCATTACAGATCCTTATAACAACTTTCCCCTTTTCTTCTTTTGAAAGAAAAGAATAGAAAGAAACAACACTTTCCACGTCTACTCTTTGCACATTTAGCTCTTTTGCAATAATGTCCATTGCTTCAAGAGTAACAGCACCACATTCTTTCTGAATAGCTGTAACTATATCCATCAGTCTATTACGGTCATTCCCGCAAGATTCACATGCATTTTTGATTATTCGAGATAGTTTTTGGCTCATATAAAACTGTCCTTGTTTATTTAGGTGAGTTAATAAAATAATTAATTGTGAAATTTATAACGATTGAATGTTCAGAAAGAATATACATGGTTTAAAAACTTTTTCAAGATTTATTTTAAATTTAATCTAATAATTATTGCTTAAACGATACCGCCTGAAATATAATTCTTCATTTGTTTTAAATTGAATTCCTGTTCAGAGATTATACGATTTACCAGATCTCCTATGCTAACAATCCCAATTAACTTATCTTGATCAACTATTGGTATGTGGCGAATTCTCTTATCTGTCATCATAGCCAAGCATTGATCTAGTGTTTTTTCAGAAGATGCCGTTATGACAACGGCAGTCATCAAATCAGAAACTTTTGTTTCTTTTATGGATCTTTCTTCAATTATTGACCCTCTTGCATAATCCCGTTCTGAAAAGATCCCTTTAAGAATTCCTGCTTCTTCAATAACCACTGCACCCAAATTCTTATCAGCCATAAGTTTTAATGCATCATAAACACTTTGATTTGGACTGATTGTCCATACCTCTGAACCCTTGTTTTGCAAAATTTGTTTTACAGTAACCATGTAGCACTCTCCTTTCTGCCTAATATGAAATTTTAACTATTTATTATCGCACTGAACTACTCAGTGTCAACATATTATAAAGTCAGACATGAAAATCATCTACTTGTTCAATTCTGTTCGTAAGAAATGACCGCTAAAACCTTTGGAACAGTACTATTCTTCAGTGACAAATCTTGCTTGTTGTCCAACTGATTTCCCGCGCTTTTCTTTTAACCACGCAATCCATTCTTCCATTCCTGATGAAGTTTTCGAAGAAATCTCAATAAATGTTACATTAGCATTTAATTTGGCTATATCATCTTTAACCCTTTGAATATCAAAATCCAAGATTCCCAGGAGATCTGATTTAGTTAGTAAAACAACATCTGCAACTCTAAAAATAGTTGGATATTTGGCTACTTTATCATCCCCTTCAGGAACACTCAAAAGCACAACTTTAAGATTTTCACCAAGATCAAATTCGCCAGGGCATACAAGATTGCCCACATTTTCAATAAACACATAATCTGCCTCATCTAGTTTAAGCTTTTTGAGGCTTTCTGAAATTTGATTTGCGTATAGATGACAGCTCATGCCAGTATTTATCTGAATTGCCTGTAAAGCTATATCAGAAACACGATCTGCATCTCTCGTAGTTGCAAGATCTCCAACAATAACAATAGATTTCTGCTTTTCAAGGGCTGGTATTGTTTTTTCCAGAAGAGTTGTTTTTCCACTTCCAGGGGAACTTATAATATTTAAAGCTAGAACAGCTGCCTTATTGAAAATATTTCTATTTTCATTTGCAACAATATCATTGGCTTTTAAAACATTTTTAACAACATTAACTTTCATTTGATGGTCCTCTTTCTTTGCCACGTTATATGCCCAGATTCCTTTAGATTGGGATAATGACCTTATAGATGAAGCCTTTCAGTAAACACCACGCTTGCATACTAGGCGTTTAGAAGGATTCATTTCTACTGTCACCTATTACTGCTTTAAGTATTATCTCGTTCCCTTTTAAAATATCAACATTTGCAAGATTACATATTTTACATATAAAATCATCTATTGAAGGTTCAAATTCACTTTTGCATTGCTTACATAAGACTAATGCCGGAGCTTCAATAATCTGCAAAATTGCATTTTCACATATAGTGTTTAATTTTACAGATGCAAAAGCCTCTTGCATAACTTCTGGAATAACTTGACGCAAGACTCCAGTTTCCAGGTGAACCTCATCTATCTTTTCTATTTTATTTTCTTTTGCAACATCTACTATTTGTTCCATCATGCTTACAATAATAGACAGTTCATGCATTTAATAACCTCTTATTCCCTTTACTGAATATCACAAAACAATGATAAAAACTCAATTGTTAGGTCTATGTTCTTTACAATGATTTCTTTAGGTACTGTTACAGTCGTTGGAGTAAAATTAACTATACCTTTCAACCCGCTCTTTATAATAATATCTGCAACCTTTTGACTATATTCTACTGGGACTGCAATAATACCAATTTCAACATGCAAATTCGAAATAACTTCTTGAGCATCTGTTAATGGATAAATTTTTACATCATTTATCTTTGTACCTATCTTTTTTTTATCAGTATCAAAAGCCGCAACTAGCTTTACTTTGTCTTGATGAAACCCAGGGTACTTTAATAATGCGGATCCTAAATTACCCACACCGAACAATACTGCATGAACTATATTTTGCAAGATATAGTTCTCGAGGACTTGTTTTAACTCAGCAGTTCTATACCCTATTCTTGGCCTTCCAACCTTGCCAAAGTTAGAAATATCTTTTCTAATTTGAACATCAGATAATCCTGTAATTAAAGATAACTGGCTAGAAGAAACGACTTCTTGCTTGGCTTCAAGAAGATGTGCAAGGGTTCGGATGTATATTAATGCCCTACTTATTGTTCTTTGAGGAAACTTTTTCACAAATTGTTACTCCTTGTTGGTGTTCTGTAACGATTCAGGCATTATATGATTTACTTGACAGTATTTCAAGAACAAATAAATTCATTATGGGTCTTCATCAAGCGAATAACTTCCAGCATCTATGCACTTTTTTGTTCCTATAGTCTTCTGGGATAGTTCTAGGCGTTAATTCATGTATATGATCAATGCCTAAATTATCCATACGAGGCTTAAAATATTGATGATTTGTTGAAAAGAACACTATCGACTTGGGAGACATTAATTTTAAGACTTTTTTGATTAAAGCTGGGTGGTCTTCATTAACATCAAATGACTTGCCGGCTGCATTATTCTTAAAAAAAGATGGAGGGTCAATAAAAGCTAAATTGAAACGTTTTTTTTCATTTGCCGCCTTAATCAAGAATTCATCAACATCAGACTTTACCATAATATGATATTTGCTTTCAATACCGTTTAGTTTCAAGTTTTCTTTTGCCCAGCTTAAATTCGTTTCTGATCTATCAACACTAATGCTAGAATTGGCGCCGCCAAAAGCTGAGGCACAAGTAAATGATCCAGTATACGAAAACAAGTTCAGAAAGTCCTTACCTTTTGCATATTTTCTCAATATGTCCCTTGTATCTCGATGATCAGAATATAATCCAGTATCTAAAAAATCGCTTAGATTGACTTTAAATTTTAGGTCACGTTCATTTACAACAAAACCTTGCTCTTTATTGTCCATTCTTTTATAACGAAGTTCATTTTCAGTTTTTGTGCGCCTTATTTTAATATGAATATTATCTTTTGGGACGCCCAATGTTTTCCCTATAACATTAGCCATTTCTGCAAGCCAGTATGAGCTACTTTGTGTTCTAACATATTCACCTATAACTAAATGACCCACATACCAATCAACAACCAATCGGATTTCAGGGATATCCCAGTCATACAAACGAAAACAATCTATATTATTACGGGCAAATCTCTTTTTTAAATGGGCATATCTTTTGCGGATTCTATTTGATAATATTTCCGAATTCTGTTTAATTTTTTCTGATGAAATATATGCAGTCACTACAACCCTCCATCAAATTGAAAACCTATTTGCTCTTTGAACTTTCTTGCCACAAACAATCTTCCTTTATCAGTAAGATGCTCATTTGGGGAATAATCGCCAGCAGGATCGCTCCTCCAAGTAAAATAATTTGTGCTTAGCGCACAACTTAAATCGAGCATATCAAATCCTTCACTATTTGCTATTTCTGTTAAAACAGAAACATTCTCCACAATTCTTTTTTGGAAATCAGATCCAATCACGATGTTCCCAAACTCAAAATCGATTGGAGTCACATAAAAAACGACTTTAATGTTGTTTTTTTTAGCGATCGTATTTATTTTTAACAATGAAATTATTTTTCTATGTTTCTTTTTCAGTGAATACATGTAATGAAAGATGAATTTATCTTTCATGTACTTTTTTGAATGCCAATCATCATAACTGCTTGAAAGAAATTCTTTGACCCTTCCCTCTATTTTTTCTCCATTGTAAACAATTGCATTGTTATAATCATGATCACTTATTTTTGGAAGAAATAGCTTAAAAACTGCAAGCGGCTTATAAAATATCCTGAATATCCAGTTGTTAAAATATTTCATAGCTAGAATCTCTTCTTCAAATTCATATCCTGGGTTCATGTCCCACTGCGGTGAAAAACTCCGCATATTAATTGGAATAATTAAAACTTTTACGTTTTTATTTTCAGCTATGATAAATTCCAGCATATGCTCATAAAAATTCAGATGATATGCGGGGCTATCAAATTCATTTATTTTGGAATGCGGGTAAAATTCTGAAAGCATTAGAAAAATTGATTTCTTGACCTTATCTTCTTTTGCATAAAAATAAACTGAACTGTCGCCAAATCCGACAATGTCGTTATGACTTTTCAATTCCTGACTTAATTCAGTTACAATTGAAGGGTATTCTTGGGGAATAACTAAATATAATCCACATTGTGCCAGCAACAATATGAGAAATAGAAAAAGTAATTTATAAAGAAATCTATTTAAATTCATAATTAAAATTGGAAGTAAATAAAT
>JAHJCZ010000188.1 GCA_018812705.1 Candidatus Omnitrophota bacterium | reverse complement strand
TCGACGATAGTTTCACGAAATTGTTTAATGCTGTCAAGATCCCCTTCGTCGTAGATCCTCCAACCTCGCCAATCTCGTCGTGCTTTCTTGACCTTACCAACTTTCTCCCACCGAACGATCGTTTTAGGACTGATGCCAACGAGCTCAGCTACTTCTGTAATCGTCATTCGCTTGTTCACTTGATTTCCTCCTAATTACTTTATTTAGGTCCACAGCTTTATTTTCCAGATCCTGTTGTCCTTCAAAATAACAAAATGAAGAAATTTAACATTTACCTAACATAGTAGCAATTACCATGCCAAGGACAAAAATAAAGGAGGTATTCTTGCTGAATTTTGCTGTAACTTATTGATAAATATAGGCTTAATGCTCTCTAAATACTTCACGATCAATATGTCGAGACTATCCCCTCTTGTTACGATGTTTAAAAGAATGAACATGCCTGTCCCGGACAATCCCTGACATCAACGGAAAGCCGTATTATACCAACAGGTTACAGAGATGTCCAACTTTTTAATCATGTGCATAAAGGCCTCTAGACATAAACAATGCAAAATATTGTCAGGCCTACCGTAACTTTATTTATAGCTGTAAGCCATATAGCCGTAAGCTAAATTTTAAAGTGTCAACTATTTCAGAACAAAACACCCCTTTCTGTCAACCTATTTGAATAATTGTCAGACACATACCGCAACCTTATTTATAGCCTTAAGCTGTACGCCTTAAGTAAAATGAACGTAAAGCTGATAAATTAAGTTGGCTTATGTTGGCAAAGGTTGGCATATGTAAAAGAAAAACAATCTCCTCAATACCTACCTAACCTAAGCTAACCCCAGCGAACTTTAGTTAACCTCAGTAAACCTATAATGTACATTCTTAATGTCAAGTTAACAGTTTTTTAAAACGTGTTCGTAAAATAGTTTCCTTTGATTTGAAAATATTTATTGGGATCTCCCCTTTGGGAGACAATCCAAAGTGTGCTCTTTCAAAATTGTAATAAACTAAATATTGATCTAATTCATATTGTAACGCTTCGATCGATTTGAAGAACTTCTTGCGAAAGATTGGTTGATAAAACTCTTCATGAATCGTTCTTTGAAACCGTTCACAATATCCATTTTGTACGGGCTTGCCTTTATCAATATGTATGTGTTTAATATCGTAATCAATTAACATTTGTTTAAATTTATACCCTGTGAATTCGGTGCCATTGTCCATTAATACGGTTTCAAGGTCAATTTGATTGTGAAAGAACTTTGGTATCAAGCAGCGTTCCAGGAAATCTATGCTTGAAACTTGCTCTTTGCTTGTATATAAATGTGCCCAACCATATCTAGAGCACAGATCAATACCGGACATCTGGTAAATACGTCCAATACCTTTGATGTGTCCGACAAAAAATGTATCTAGAGCAACAATGTGTCCTGGCCATAATCCTTGGTTAATTTTTGCAAATTTACGCTTAACAATATGTAATGTTCTTTCAGTTAAAGGTTGTTGGTTGTTTTTTAACTCTTCAAGATAAATCATGCGTTGATAACGTCTATTTAGCCCGAATCTCTTTAGGCAGTACCAAATAGCTACTTGTGATATATCAATGCCTTTTTTTCTGAACTCGTTAGAATAACGAGGGGATCCCCAACTGGGATGCTCTTTAATAATATTTAATAAAATTTTCTTTTTACTAATACTGGTTTCATTAGGCATTTTAGGTTTACGCCTGATTTTGGGTTCTAATGATCCAGTTTTTAAAAATTGTTCTTTGATTTTATAAAAGGTTGTTCGGCTCACACCAAACGTTTCGCAGGCTTTTTTTACAGTACTACGTTCTGCAAAGATTAGTAGATTCCTGCGTGTATTTGCGATATTCTGGTTGTGGGTCATTTGGTCCTCCTGTTTAGTCGGTTAGTTTTCTGTCAAAAACTATTTTACGACTTTGGAGGCCTTATGACCTTTTTTATTTCAAAGAACTGTCAATACATCATTAAGATATTACACTTATTCTTTACAGCTTATAGCTTAAGGCTTGTTTGCCCATTAAACCGTAACATCATTCTTTAGTTGTTCTATTGATTTATAATAACTGGAAGGGAACCGGCTTTTTTTCTTAATGAATACTCGACATAACCAGCTAGGACTTCTTGTGTTTTCGTCGGTGGCGGTGCTACAAAGTAGTGGCAAATAATGGCATGTGCTATCTCATGGCCTAACATGCCCAAAGTCAGATCCTCAGAAGAAATAAATATTATGTTCTCCTCTTGCAAAAAAAAGGACCTTTCGCTGAACTCTTTTCCAAAATACTTTGCAAAGATCTTTCTAACAGCAGCTTGATCTTTCACAAAGTGTATTGACCCATGGTAATTATAAGAATGCAGGTCTAAAATATCCGAAACTTCCAAATACAAAGAATCTAAAGTCTTTGCCAGAATACTGTCATGCGTTGTCGCAGTAAGGTCCAAAGCACTTTCGGGGTGCAGCAGATAATCGTAATTTAATTTTTCAGCGACATAAACTGCATCAATGCCCTTGTCTAAAGTTATCGAAAAATATTTTCCCTGAGAAATTTCTGGCGAACCCTCTCTTGGCCAAGAGAACGTTTTAGCCGGGAATACAAGAGCAACAAATGCGATCATCACAAAACTTAGGTTTTTTATCAGCTTATATTTATACATTAAAATTTATTTTCATCTACGATTTTATGATTTGATTTTATCCAACTCTGCGCTTATCTCTTCTACTATCAGGGAAACAGGCTCTTTGTCTTCAGCACTTAAAACATATTTTTTCTTTTCAAGATAAGCTTTAAGATCAGACATTCTTGATTTTAAAAGATTATGATTTTTTCTCAAGTATTTACTCATAACATTTAAGCTCTTAGCCAATTCCTGAAGTTGGTCATCCCCTCGCAAATTAAAATCCCTCTTAAGATCCCCTTCGCATAGAACATCAACTTCCCTTTTTATCCTGAATAACGGCCCGGATATTTTATGCGAAACGAACAAAGATACTGCCCCGACGCTAGCTGCAGAGAATATCGACACTATCAATAAAACACGAGCAACTATCGGAAAAATAAAATCCTGGGTCTGCTTTACCTGGACCTTAGTATTCTCGATCGCAACCGTAGTAGATCCTCGAGAAAACACAAATGTCAAACCTGCGATGAACAAAGACGAAATAATGACTATTGCACAAAATTTTAAAATAAACCCGGCCTGAAAGGATCTATCAATGAAATAATTCTTTCTTAAAGTTCTCTTATCCATATTTGCCCCCTGTTTAATTAATACCAAGCAATTTATAATCTGATTCGATCTTAACCGCGCCTTCTAAAGAACTTATCCATTCCTGAAGCGCCTGACTTTGTTTTTGTTTTAACAATATCCATTTTATCTGAGCATGCACCTCTGTCAATTCCTTGCCGGGAAAGCTCACTTCTTTTCTTTTTTCATAATAAGCAGCGATCTCGCTGTCATCAACTCTTGCATTGCTAGAGAACTCTTTTGATTTTTGAGCCAATATCAACTTCAAAAGAGACTGCTCCCAAAAGATCTGGACACTTTCCAGGAACTGAGAGTCTTTATCAAGTCCTATTTTTTCCGCCTCGCTTAATATTAATTTTCTGGAAATAAACCTTTCCAGGAATTGCTTGCGGCTATCTTCCCCCATATAAGTCATTCCAGAAGCTTTAAAGGCTGCATCGAACTCTTGGGCCGTTATTTTTATATCCCCTATCTTTAAAGCCGTTTTATCTTTGCTGGGAGCACCACATCCAAATATTAGAAACATAGCAACCACCATAAACAATCTATTCATTTTTGTCTCCTTTTATATCTGGGGTCAAGTCTCGACTTGACTACATGTTAATCTATTGCCATAAGGTGTAGTCAAGTCGAGACTTGACCCCCACCTTTTTATTATTATACATTAATAGAAAATAAAACAAATAAAAAAACCGGAAGACTTTATGCCTTCCGGTTTTCTTATTTGAATCAATTATTATTTTTTAACAATTATTCTCCAAAATATGGAGACATCTTATCTTTCAAGTTCAAGTTACCATCGATAAACTCATATGCTCCGGCATCCAATGTAATATCATCAAAAGCAGAAGAATCAGTAGTTGTTAAAGGATGATAAGCATAATATGTCGCCGGTGTCGCAGGCTCAAAAGATGCTATTCTATAATTTTCTGTAAGCTCATAATAAACTCTTACTGTATCATCTTCCAACAAGTAAGGAACTCCACCGCCTGGTATTTCTGGCCAGATCTGAAGCGGACCTAATCCTGTAGGATAATCATCATAGAAAACATATCCTGCAGGTCCACCATCTTGAACATCGATCCCAGGAGAAGGGAACACGTATGTAACAGCCATATCACCAGGCCTGACCATACCAGCTATCGCTCCACTCATTCCAAGAGGACCATTATAAGTGGTTCCTGGATATGGGTATGGATTGTTAGGATCAGTATCAGGAACGACTCCTCCCATATATAATATCAAGCCAGGTGTTCCAATTGTTGTTGGTGGCAATACATATCCTGTTCCAGGTAAAACTGAATTATCTGGACCTGCATCAATGTATACCTGAAGAGGATTATATACTCTGTTATCAAGTGGTGTTCCAACGCCGATCGTTCCTTGTGATGACCTGAAGTATGAATAACCACCAGCGATCACATTGTAAGCATTCTCTGATAATCTTTCAGGTGTGATCCACATAATTGGTGAGAAGTAATCAACTCCTGTGCTTGCTAATGGAGTACCTGCAAGGCCCATTAAAGCCTCTCCAATAACCCAAGATGCATCGCCACTATCAAATGAATACCATGGATTATTACCGAAACAAGATGCTGCTTGTTCTCCAAGCCAATCAACCAATGATTGATCAACTGCAGGATCCCATCCTTGACCAGCATAGATCGAACCTGTGTTAGTTCTAAGATATACACCGCCATTAGGTGCTATTATTGAATTTACAAGCATATCTCCGTTACTAACGATGTGAATTAATCCATTATTAGCTGCAACAGAAGCGCCTATTGCTCCAAGGAACTCTGATCCTTGATATATTGGCAAATAAAGGCCTAATTCAATACCATCAAATTCATTGATGTATATATGTCCATTATCCCAAGAATAAGCACTTAAGATATCAACATTAGTTTCAATAGGTGTTCCTGCTGTACCAATATTATTTCTGGCAAGTAAGCCTAAGTAATGAGCTGTAACATCGCCTTCATCTATAATATCAGCATAACCATCAAGCCCTAATGCCGCTACTAAAACTGCATCAGCAGTAAGATCACCTAAAGTGACATCTCCATTCAAAGAACCAAGAAGTATTGCTGATGAATAACCAAACTGCGCACCAATGTCTATTGGGAAATAGAATGGCCATCCACCTGATAGATTCTCTAATTCTGCGATAACATCAGCAGCTACTCCACCTTGAGCTGTAACCTCTCCAGAATAGATATCACCAATAGCAAGCATTCCAACTCCAGCATATCCATTTGTGCTAGTAGCTGATACTATACCTTGATTATCTATTGCTCCACCAGCAAGTGCTAGAACACCCGAAAAACCATCTTGTGTTGTAGCGTTAACTGCTGATTCATCGTCAATATTAATATCGTCTCCTGCCATCATTAGAACAGCTGCAATGCCATCGCCGAATACTTCAGCTTCAACATCACTGTTAACAAGATTGATATCATCGCCAGCAGCTATTGTAACAAGAGCAGTTTCATCCCCACTTCCTGTTTCTGCACGAACCAAGCTGTCTGTGATATTAACATCATCATCTGCGTCAAGAGAAACTTCTGCATGGCCGTATCCATTAACATCTGCGATCACTCTGCTGTTTTCGATGTTGATGTTATTGCCAGCGTCCATTGATACTTTTGCTTCACCGTTATTGCCATCAACATAAGCATTAACAGTTGCAGGACTATCAATGATATTTATATCTTCACCAGCAGATAACTTAACTTCTGCATCAGTCTTATAACCTTCAGCTCCAGCTTCTATCGTACTGTTAATTACAGAGATATCATCACCTGCTGAAAGATCAACTAAAGCATCACTCCTATACCCATATGAATATGCTCCGACAGCACTGTTAATGATATCAATATCATCGCCAGCGTCCATCTCAACTACAGCATCTCCATATAGAGCTTTAACTATTGCTTCAATTGTATCAGGTGAGTTTTCGACTAAAATGTCGTCGCCTGCATACATTTTAACTATAGCAAGATATGAAGAGTGATGACTTCTAATGTCAAAATCATCGGCATCAAACTCTAATTCAGCTCTTATAGTGCTGTTATCGATCTCAATATCATCGTCAGCATCTATATCAACTTCAGCTTCGATATCACTATGATCAATTTCGAGTTCATCATCTGCTTCGATATCCATTTTAGCGGATATTCTGCTGTCATCGATCTTGACATCATCACGGTCTGATTTGATCTCAACTTCAGCTTCGATATCGCTGTGATCGATCTCTACATCATCATCTGCCTCGATCTTTATTTTAGCTGTTATTCTACTATCGTCGATCTCTACATCATCTTCTGCTTTGATCTCTACTTTAGCAGCTATATCACTATCATCGATCTCTACATCACGACGATCTGACTCGATCTCAACTTCAGCTTCTATTTTGCTATCATCAATTTCGAGCTCATCATCTGCCTCGATCTGAACTTTAGCTGTTATATCACTGTCATCGATCTCTACATCATCCTCTGCCTTGATCTCTACTTTAGCAGCTATATCACTATGATGATCGATATCTACATCTCGATGGTCTGACTCGATCTTGACTTCAGCTTCTATATCGCTATCATCAATTTCGAGCTCATCATCTGCCTCGATCCCAACTTTAGCTGTTATATCGCTGTGATCGATATCTACATCATCATCTGCCTTGATATCTACTTTAGCAGCTATATCGCTGTGATGATCAATATCTACATCACGATGATCTGACTCGATCTTGACTTCAGCTTCTATATCGCTATCATCAATTTCGAGCTCATCATCTGCTTCGATCTGAATTTTTGCTGTTAAATCGCTGTCCTCTATCTTAACATCATCCTCTGCTTCGAACGTGATCTTAACAGTTATATCGCTGTCTTCTATATTGACATCATCATCGTCTGACTTGATCTCTACTTCAGCTTCGATATCACTGTCATCTATATCTAGCTCTTCATCAGCCTCAACATAAATTCTAGTGGCTATTTTACTGTCATCGATCTTAACATCATCTTCTGCTTTGATCTCGATTCTAGCGGTTATTTCACTGTCATCAATATTGACATCATCACGGTCTGACTTGATCTCGACTTCAGCTTTAACATCGCTGTCATCTATATCTAGATCTTCATCAGCTTCGATATATATCTTAGCTGTTATATCGCTATCATTAATCTTGACATCATCTTCTGCCTTGATATCTACTTTAGCAGCTATATCGCTGTGATGATCAATATCTACATCACGATGGTCTGACTCAATCTTAATTTCAGCTTCTATATCGCTATCATCAATTTCGAGTTCATCATCTGCCTCAATCTGAATTTTAGCTGTTATATCGCTGTGATCAATATCTACATCATCTTCTGCTTCGATCTCTATTTTTGCTGTTATATCGCTGTGATGATCGATATCTACATCACGATGATCTGACTCGATCTTGACTTCAGCTTCGATATCACTGTCTTCTATATCTAGCTCTTCATCAGCCTCAACATAAATTCTAGTGGCTATTTTACTGTCATCGATATCAACATCATCATCTGCTTTGATCTCGATCTTAACAGTTATTTCACTGTCTTCTATATTAACATCATCTCGGTCTGACTTGATCTCGACTTCAGCTTCAACATCGCTGTCATCTATATCTAGATCTTCATCAGCTTCGATCTGAACTTTAGCTGTTATATCACTGTCATCAATCTTGAGTCCATCTTCTGACTTTATCTCTACTTTAGCAGCTATTTCACTGTCTTCTATATTAACATCATCATCGTCTGACTTGATCTCGACTTCAGCTTCAACATCGCTGTCATCTATATCTAGATCTTCATCAGCTTCGATCTGAACTTTAGCTGTTATATCACTGTCATC
>JAHJCZ010000049.1 GCA_018812705.1 Candidatus Omnitrophota bacterium | reverse complement strand
AGCGAAATTGAAGTCTTAAAATCTGATAAACGAACAATTGAGGCATCTGTGCAAACAGCTATAGAATCAGCAAAATTTCCTTTAAAAAACAAGATCTCTGAACTAGAGAACAATTTAAAAAACTTTACTATTCAAAGCCAACAAGATCTTTCAGGATCAGTAGTAAACTTTGAGAATAGGATTGCAGACCTGAAAAGTGAACTAACGAACAAAGATGTTCTGATCAATAAAATCAATGCTAATCTTACCCAATTCGATCAAATCTTGACTAATACTAAGAATGATAATGAAAAAGCCATGCAGGAGATATCATCGTTAAAAGCTGAAAACAATTCATTAAAAGCAAAGAATAAAGATATTGAGCTGTCTACACAGCGCAAAATAGTTCAAAGCACTGAACCATTACTAAAACAGATCGAACTTGCTGAAAACAAATTAAAAAGTAATGACGCTATTAGCAAAGAACGTGAGAGAACAATAAAAAACATGCTCAGTGAAAAAGATATACTTAACAGTAAATTAGAGGATATAAAAAAAGAAAGAAATGATCTGTCAACCAAGCTTTATGAGCTTGATAACAAGGTAAAACTAGAAACAAAATTAAATAAAGATCAACTATTTGATCTAAATAAATTGCGTGAAGACCTTAAGATCACAAACAAAAATACTGAAATTATCAAAAATGAAAAATCCGAACTAAGTAAAAAGATCAGTGCTCTTGCAAATGAACTAGCAAGCAAAGATGCTAGAGTTCCTGAGCAAATAACCGCTCTTAAAATGCAGAATAAAAAAGATATTGAAGCCTTGAGAAATCAAATAATATCCGCCGAAAACATCGTAAAAGAAAAAACTGCTGAAATTTTCAAGATCACTGATGAGAAAAATCAAATAAGAAGCAACATCTTTGACTTAGAAGGTAGTAACAAATCACTCATAGAAGAAATCAATTCCCTTAAAAACACAATTTCAAAGTTGGAAGGGTCATCAGAAAATATTGAATTAGCCAAATTGCCTTTAAAAGAAAAAATCAATGAATTGAACTTGGCCTTTAGTGATTCTGAAACAGATAAAAAAGCAATGACTGTAACTATTAGAAATCTTAACCAAAAAATAGACGATTTAAACAAGGACATTTCTCTGATCTTGAGTGAAAAAATTGACCTTAATGACTCCATTTCAACGATCAAAAAACAAAATGCAGAAGAAACTGAAGCCGTTCAGCAAAGATCTGTTAAAGAACTCAATCAATTAAATAATGAAATTCAACAGCTTAAAAATGAACTTGCTTCAACTAGAACTGGCAAACTGGATGTTGTTAATGAAACAACCGAAAGAATGCGTAAAGAATTAAATGTACTTAAGAATGAATTGGAAGATTCAAGTTCAATAATAAAAAATAAAGACTATAAAATAAAATCGTTGTATGACAATATTTCTGATCTTGAAAGTAAACTGGAAAAGAAACTAAGTGAAAATGAAAATTCAAGTTCAAATACTATCCAGTTTAAAAAAGAGATCAAGAGATTAAATGAAAGCCTTGAAAGTAGAGTACAGTCTGAAAAAGCACCTCTAATTGCAGAGGTTAATAGCCTAAGATCTGAATTGAAACAAATGGACCGGCTAGTGCGGGTAAAAGTAGAAGAAACAAGAGAATCACTTCAAAAGCAGCTTAGCGCTCTTGAACAGCAATTGAAATCAAATGAAATTGCTATTCTTGAAAAAGACAATACAAACGTAGGTTTAGCCCAAGAAGTTATTAAATTGAATGCAAATATAGATCAATTAGTATCTGATAAAACCTCCATACAAAAAGCTCTGTATTCGCTCACAGACAAATATGAAAAAACGATCAAAATGTATAAAAATAATGTATCTGAGCTCGAAACTATCAATAGCAACATAGCTCTTGATAAAAAAAGCGAAAGATCCATTAAAAGTGAAATCGATGAGGCTCTTAAATTAATAGAAAGCTATAAATAGCGCTTATTTAGAATTTAAAATAATTTTTATTTTACGGAAATTACCCCGTATTTTTTAACTCGATCCACCTCATAGAAAATCCGAAAATATCTTGACGGCACGTTTTAATTACTATACGTTATAAATATAAGTATATTTCTTATAAATGAAGTTTACATAACTACATTTAATAACAGGAACCTATATAAACTATGATAAAATTCCTAAATCATTTTAAAGAACAAAAAGGGGTTGTTTTAAATCTAGTTTATATCATGTTTTTTGCTGTTTTTGTTGGCATATTATCATTGTATATAAAAACACGTTACGACCACTGGATCTCTCCTTTAGCCAATTATGGAGTTTTATCACTATTAGCTGCCTTCATATCAATAATCTTTACTCCAGTTATTATCTATTTTGCAAATAATGTAAAAGCTATTGATCAAACAAGATCAAAACGGTACCAAAAAATACCTACTCCGTTATTAGGTGGAATTTCAATATATTTTGCAGTAGTACTTACGTTGCTATTTCATAGATCTTTAGATCCTCAGCTGCTTAGCATAATAATTGGAGGGACCATAATATTTGTTATTGGCACGATCGACGATATTTATCCATTATCTTCAACATTAAGATTATTTAGCCAGCTAGCTGCTTCAATAATAATAATGTCTAGTGGGCTAATTGTTTCATTTATGCCAAATAATCTTATAGGTAATATAATAGCATGTTTAATTACATTTATCTGGATACTTGGGATAATTAACGCTACAAATTTTTTTGATGGCGCTGACGGCCTTGCTGCTGGAGTCTCAGGCATAGCCGCTCTATTTTTCTTTATAATTGCTCTCCATCTTGAACAAAGAGGACTATGCGTATTAGCTGCTGCTGTAATTGGGGCATGTATTGGTTTTCTTTTTTTCAATTTTAAACCAGCAAAGATTTATCTAGGTGATGGAGGAAGCACTTTTTTAGGTTTTTGTCTTGCAAGCATAGCTCTCTATGGAGGATGGTCTTCGAGAACAGCGTTTGCTGCACTAGGAATACCTGTTCTTATACTAAGCCCATTAATCTTTGATATGATATACATTACGATCGCGCGCATTTATAACAAAAAAGTGCGATCTTTTCGTCAATGGCTTGATTACACAGCAAGAGACCACCTTCATCATCGATTGATCAATATGGGATTTAAAGAAAAATATGCAGTTTTGTGGATATATTTATTTGGTTCTGCAATGGGCATGAGCGCCTTGGGTATAGAGCATGCTAAAATGAGCTACCCTATAGTGCTTGAATTATTAACCACTATGATCATTTTCATTTCTGTAAGTATAATAATGATTACAGGGAAAAAATAGAGCTTTATTTATGCTTCGAAAAATACATTATTCTAAATTCAAATTTATTGCATTATCACTTCTAATATTTTTTATAACTATTAGCGCGTCAATATTCTTTATAAGTTTCGATTACATTAAAAATAATACAAAAATAAAGTTAGAGAATCTGGATCAAGCTGCAAGTTTTATAGTTGCACAACTTAAAACTGACAGCACATTTGTTCCTCAAGATATAAATTCTAAATACTTGGTTTTTATCCTTGATAAAAAAACGGGTGGATACATCCTTGATAGAAAATTTAAAGATCCTATCCAAAGAACGTTATGGCTTAGCTATCACAAAAAATTGATATATCAAATGCAAAAGCAGACCGATGGATTGATCTTTTATCCGAAAGATATTCTAAATACAGTTTTGGATGGAACAAATGCTATCAGGTATTTCACGATAGAAGAAGATGGTGTTATTATCGCAATAGAAACAAATATCGAAAGTAAAGTATCACAAATAAAAGAAATTTTGCAGACAAATACTATATTAAAGCTACTTGGCATAACATTAATTGGCATACTATTTTTATTTTCATTTGCTCAACGAAATTTTATTACAATGAGAACGACTATTTCAGAAAATCTCGAAAGCAGTTTTATGAACATGAATAATGAGAACTTATTTAGTGATTCTAACTTTGAAAGTAATACACTGCAAAAGATAAACAGTAATTCACCTCTAATTTTTGAAAAATTAAAGCCAGTTGAAGAAGAATTTCTACAGGAAAAGATCGTTGTTAAGAACAAACCTGAGATAATTAAAGAAGATTTTATAGCTGATCACAAATTGATATTGGAAAAGGCGGATACAAACAAAGAGCCTTCATTAAAAACAGTTAAAAAAGAAGGAAGAGCGCACAAAACAAAAGAACCGATGATCAATGAATCAGACAATAAGGAAGCTTATGTAGACGACTTAACAATTGAAATTGAAGGAATTAAATCACCTTTACTAAAAAAACTTATTAAAGACTTAAGAGAAAAATAAAATTTGTTATGTATGAAAAATATTGGGAACTACATGAAAAACCTTTTGAGCTAACACCTGATCCAAGATATGTCTACTATTCTCGCGAACATGAGGAAGCTCTTACAAGGCTTTTTTATACGATCCGGGACCTAAAAGGTGCAATGTTACTAACTGGTTTATACGGATGTGGTAAAACAGTATTAAGTAGGGTTTTCTTGAACGAATTGCTAGGTTCCAAATACGAGATCGCACTTATTACAAATCCTCGTTTATCAGCAAACGAGCTTTTAGTAGAGATTATTTTTCAATTAGGTGGAGGGATGCATGAAGGAGAATCCAAAGGGAACTTACTTAGACTGTTCAACGAGATTCTTTATTCAAACTTAAACGAGGGAAAAGAAACTGTTCTTGTTATTGATGAAGCCCAATCTATTGAAGATATTGAAACATTTGAAGAACTTAGGCTGTTGCTGAATTTTCAACAAAACGATAGATTTCTAATAACATTGATATTGATAGGACAAACCGAGCTCAGAAAAAGGCTTAAACAATTGCCTCAATTAAAGCAAAGGTTATTAATTGAATATCATCTTAATCCATTAGATGAAAATGATTCTTCAAAATATATTGATCACAGACTAAAAATTGCAGGAGCTAAAAGATCAATATTTGACCCAAAAGCAAAGAAAATGATATATAGATATTCTTCAGGAATT
>JAHJCZ010000048.1 GCA_018812705.1 Candidatus Omnitrophota bacterium | reverse complement strand
TTGCCAGTCTTGGCATTTAAAGCAATATGGTATTGCATCAAAATTTCCTGCCAAATGCAATTCTCTAAGGTCAGTATATTCCTTGCCTTGCCATATTTCTGTAATACTGGAATCGATAATATTGCCAACAATTGTTTTGTTATCCCAATCTTCTACGCAAAACTCAGCTGATCCATCAACATTAATGAATAAGCGTCGCCATAGCTGTGGGCAAGGCCAGCGATTATCAGAAGTCGGAACATTTTTCCTGGGAATATTAACCAATCCACCTATAGATGTTAAAGGACGAGAGATAACTTTATCGACTTTAGGGGTCCAATAATCAACAAAACTATCATATTCATTTTCAGATTCTGGTTGTTGGATTATGCTAACAAAAATCTTTGTCTTAGAACCAATGCTGTCACGAAGTTTTATGAACTCATGAACATTGTTCATGACAGTATCAAAATTAGAGCCTTTGCGGATCTTGTCATAGGTGTCCTTATTGATAGCATCTAGGCTTATTTCAACTACTTCAACCTTAGAGTCCAATATTGATCTTGCCATCGCGTTGTCCAATAATAATCCATTCGTAATAAAATTAATTGGACTAATATTTTTACTCTTTGCGTATTTAAGCATATCAATGAAATTAGGGTGACAGAAAGGCTCTCCATCACAAAGTAATCTAAAAATAGAGCCTGGATGCTCAGAAACTTCATCGGCAATTTTCTTATAAGTTTCCATTTCCATGTGTCGAGGCCTATAGTTCTTATCTTTTGAAATGAAAGAATAAGGGCAATGAATGCACTCTAAATTGCAAACATTGGTAATTTCAACCACTATCATTAAAGGAAAGATTTTGCTATTTTCTGATGAAAATCCGTATTTTTTGTTTAATGAGCTATTTTGCATGATCTTCTAAAATTCTTCTTATTGTTCGAGTAATAAAATCGACTTGCTTATTAGTTAAAGATGGATATATGGGTATAGATACAGCTGATCTCATTATATGTTCAGTGTTTGGATAATCTCTAGACGGTAGGCCTAAGTATTTGTGTAAAGCGTAAGGTTTAACTGGCTGCTTTACTTTTATTCCTTTTTTAAGGCATATTTTTATAAAGGTATTTATGTTCCCTTGAATTTGTATCATATATCTTTGATATATGTGCCGAGAATACTCTTGGTTTTTAGGAAGTAATACTGGACAAGATTTGAATGCATTATCATATATTTTTGCAATTGATCTTCTTTTCCTTATGAAGCCTTCGAGTCTTTTAAGTTGTACTCGACCTACAGTTGCCTGAAGATCAGACATCCTATATGTGTATTTTGTTAAACAATCGATAGAGTTGGGTTCTTTTAACTTCTTCAAAATTTTTAATAGTCTATTTGATCCAGTTAATACCATGCCTCCTTCACCAGTAACAATGTATTTTGTTCCTTCAAATGAGAAAAGAGATAGATCTCCAATACTTCCAACTTTCTGTCCCTTATATTTTGCACCTATTGAATGAGCGCAATCCTCAATGATGGGCACTTTCAGTTTTTTAAATTTATCTAAGGATACGGGACATCCGAACATATGCGGAATAATGATAGCTTTAGTATTCTTAGATAGAACCTTCTTGGCTTCATTAAAGGATATATTGTAGTTTTCAATGTCAACATCGCAAAGAATAGGCGTTAAGCCACTATATAGCACGGCATTGAGAACAGATCTGCAGGTATAGCTAGGAATGATCACTTCATCATTTTTTTTAAGATCAAGAGCTGATAGGGCTAAATGTAAGCCAAGAGTGCCAGTACTTGTTGCAACACCCCCTTTAACTCCAATATATTCGGAAAGTTCCTTCTCAAAACAATGTGTTTGATTGCCCTCTGCAATATAATTTTGATCAATTGCTTTGGCTAAAGCTTGCTTTTCTTTTATTCCTAATGTGGGATTTGAATGTTCAATCATAATATTTAAAACCATTTGATTTCGAAAAACCCATGTTTCTTATTAAACAATAATAATACTTGTTTTGTATAATATTTCAATAAGTATTATTTTATTATAGATAGTATGTAGAATATTGCGCAAGTATCTGTTTTTGAGATTGTTTTAGTGAAGTATTCAGTAAGAATGAACTGTAGGGATTAGTGTTTATTTGCTGCTTTTTGGTGTAGTTGTTTTTTTGTGTTTTTTTAATGAATTCCTTGTGTTTTCATTAAAAGCGATAAAGCATTGGTCTTCTTTTGAAACTGATTCCTGGTTAAAAACCATGTCAAAAAAGCTAAGGAATTTTCTTTTTAACTCGGAAAATGAGCGAATATTTAGTAAATGTTTGAAAATAAAATGAGGTCGCACATAAAAAGAAATATAAGCCTTTTTGGTTAGTTTGTCTATTTCTTCATTAGTCAGGCCTGACCATGGTCTAGATATTTCCCGGTCTTCTTCATTTCCTAGTATCCATTCTTTCCAGTAGTCTTCCTGCTCTTCTTTAACCATGTCTTTCCATAAGGGCGTTAATGGCTTTGCTAAACATTTTGAGAATTGAGCATAATCTAAGTTAAGGGATTTTGAAAATTTTATTGTTTTTAAAATGCTTTCTTTTGTGTCTCCCGGAGCTGCAATAAGAAAGAATCCAAGCGTTTTTATTCCAATTTTATTGCAGAAATTAATAGTATCTTTTATTTGTTTAATATAAACATTTTTTTTGATCGTATTTAAAATGATCTGATCACCTGATTCAATACCAAAATAAACTCTGCTGCATCCAGCTTTTTTCATTTCAACCAGTAGTTCATGATCAATAGAGTCAACTCTTGAGCGGCATGCCCAAATCAGATCTAACTTTTTTTCTTGAAGGAGCTTGCATATTGCGGATACTCTTTTTGGATCGATCGTAAAGGAATAATCAAAAATGTCAATTTCTCTTATGCCATGTTTATGATAGCACTCTTCTATTTCAGCTACTACAGTTTCTGCAGATCGCGGATTAAAAGCTGTTCCTCCTGCTTCACAAAAGGAACATTTGAAAGGGCATCCCAATGAAGTGACCATAATTGTAAAATTCTTTCTCTCTGTTGGGAATTCAGCGTAAAGTTCATTAGGCAAAAGATGCCTAGCAGGATTTGGGAATTTATCAAAGTCGATTGTTTGAGGATGAGCGGTGATTATTGTTTGACCATTACGTTTAAAAATCAAACCAGGCACGCTATCAAAGTCATTATTGCCGCTTGAAAGTTCTTCTAAAAGTCGAGGTAAAGTGTAATATGCTTGTTCAATAATGCCGAAGTCAATTTCACTATGAGATAATGTTTCTTTTGGATAAACTCTCAGGTTATAACCACCGACGACAACTGGGATGTTTAATTTATTTTTGAGGAATTTGATCCATCCTAATGTTTCTGGGAACATATAGGTTGTCATCATAAATCCCATAATATCCGGCTTAAAGTCTTTAAGTATTTGTAAAGTTTCTTCCATTGAAAGATTTAAGGTTCTGGCATCGACAATAATTACTTCGTGGCCTTCTTTTTCAGCTATTGCTGCTACCCAGGCTAGGCTTAATGGAGGGTACAGTCCAAAATATTTCTGAACTATTCTGATATTTTCTTCATGTACTTTATATTTGAATGGATTAAAGACCAGAGCTATTTTCATTTTTAATTAATGCGAGCAGTCGTTATTGCGACAAGTTTCTTTTCTCTCTTATTTGTCAATTCTGTAAATCGTTATTGTTATTAATCGTTAGACATTTTTGCACCGAACTCTTTGTTGAAATCAAATCCGAGTGTAGCGGTAGGGCCTTCTAATTTTACGTGATGTATTGTTATGGGATCAATAAAGAATATGTTGTTTGGATTGCTTTGTTCAGCACCAGATATAAGATTTCTGTCTTCAAAAATGTTAAAATTCTGTGTTAACAACTCAGATCTATTGTCAAGAATGAACCTTACTGAAAACAAGTTTTCATGGTCTAGCTCAAGGATTTCTTGCAGAAAATTTATGAATTCTAGATATTTCATAAAAGTAGTTCTTGGTTCTATCTGATCTTGATAACAGGAACGGGTGTTGCGTTGACTTCAGCAATAAAACCGGCCGTTGACTTATTACAAGAAGTCTGAGAATTATCATTAACTGTCATTAGAACGTTAAATTTACCGCTTTTTGTATATGTGTGAGTTACATTATCTCCGCTTTTAATCGTACCGTCACCGAAATCCCATGTATAAGAAAGCGTATCATTATCAGGGTCTGTAGAATGTGTTGCATCAAAAGGTGCTGATTTGTCAACACAGCAGGATAGGTTTGGACCTGCATCTGCAATTGGTGGCGTATTTACTTTAACATTGACTGAAGCTGTTGCAGTAGAGCAGGCAGTACCTTTTGCGTCATCAACTATAACAGTTGTACGGTAAGCCCCCCCTTGTTTGTACTCATGAGTTACCTTTGGTCCAGATTTTAGGATCGTGCCATCACCGAAACTCCAGTAATATTCAAGATTATCACCGTCTGGATCCTCCGCTGAAGATGCATCAAACTGAACTGAATTTCCTAGACAAATTGATTCTATAGCTTTTATTGTTACAGAAGGAGAAGAATTTATTGTTATATTTCTAGTGTCCCTGGATGGAGAGCACATCTTATTAAGATTGTTCTCTAGAGCAAGGCTTGCTTTATACTGGCCTGATTTTGAATAACTGTGCATTGTATTTAGTCCATTTGCTGATTCTCCGTCGCCAAATTGCCAAACGGCTGAAACAGTTCCTTTTCTGTTTATGAAAGAATCATTACCGTTAAAATCGATATCAACACCTGCACAAGAAATAATATCTTCACCTGCATTAGCACTTGGGGCTTTATTAAATCTTACTGTTACAAAGTCAACACTGGTCCCGCATCCAAGATTTGTTCCATCTTTGACTATCAACTTAACGTCATAATTCTTTAGTTCTTGATATTGATGCGATACTTTCATTCCTTCTGCAGATTGGCCATCGCCAAAATCCCAATGGTAAGTAAGCAGGTCATTGTTTATATCTGATGAACTTGAAGCATCAAAATCTATGGACATATCCCCATCATTACTGACACACTTAAGAATTATATCATCTCCTGCATTTGCTACAGGAGGTTCGTTAATGTGGACAATTTTTTCTATCGTATTCCTGCTACAATTGTTTGTTCCAGAAGTATCCTCTACTGTTAAGGAAACCCTGTAGTTACCGCCTTTAGGATAGATTTTAGTTTCTTTAGCCGAGCCTTCAATTAAGGCTGTCCCATCGCCAAAATTCCACGCATAGGTTAGATCGCTTCCAGAATCATCGTAGCTAGAGCTTGCATCAAATGTTGTTTTTTGGTTAGAACAGATATTGTCAGATACAGCAAGAATAGCTTTTGGAGGCAAATTTACTACTAGGGATTGCGTTGTAACAGCTGTACTACAATTTAGTCCAGAATTATCTGTAATAGATAGTTTTACGTTGTAGATACCGGATTTGCTGTAAGTATGGCTTACTATGGATTTTGGGCTAGTTTTACCGTCGCCGAAATCCCAAAGAAAATCAATGTTTTCATTATCAGGGTCATATGAACTGCTGGCGTCAAAAGTAAATTGGTTGCACTGAAGGCTAGCAATTGGTTCTTGAGATGTAATCGTATCTGCCGCTTCTTTATCGCGACTTTTACCTTTAAAGACCCATGCGTTTGAGATACTGCAAAAGGAAGGTATGAAAACAAATAACAAAAAAGTAATAATAATGGTCCTTTTAACGTGCGGCATAAGATATTTCATCAAAAAATCTCCTTAATTATTAACATAATTATGATTTACTTGAATAATTATAATACGCGGATTTGCGCTGTCAACAGAGAAAAATATTATAAGGAACAATTATTAAAGTTTTTGGTAAATTGACTGACCTAAATGTTTCATAAAGCAACTATTTTCAATAGACAATGACTCTGAATCGCCAAAAAACAAGTAGCCTTCTTTGTTTAGGGCATTTATTAATTTGAATTCAAGGTCTTGTTGGTTATTTCGATCAAAATAGATCAGGACATTTCTACAAAAAATAAAATCGAACTTTTTTTCAAAGTTAAACGGAGCAGTTACTAAGTTAAAGCTCTTAAAAGATACAAAGCACTTAAGTATTTCTTTAATGGTGTAATGATCCTTATTTGCATCGTTTTTTCTATCAAAGTATTTATAGACAATTTTAGGGTCAACATTTTTTATCTGATCTAATTGATAATTTCCGGCTTTTGCGGTTTCAATTGACTTTGTTGAAACGTCAGTGGCGAGTAAATTAATTATCCAGTTATTATTGAAGCCTAATTCTTCA
>JAHJCZ010000047.1 GCA_018812705.1 Candidatus Omnitrophota bacterium | reverse complement strand
ATATATTTCATATTCATAAAGAGGAAAAATATTATAATCATTGCCCTTACGCTTAAATTCAATAGGGCCATGGTCTGTTTCTATTTGGGTCGGATCATTTAGCAGTTCAGGTAAGATCTCAGGATTGCTAGGATATGGATTTATTCTAAGTGTCCAGGACAGCAAGGCAGATGTGATCATTATTGCTCCAAAAGAAAAGAGAAGCTTATCATGTACAGCGATCTTGTTGGCGGAATATTCGTTCATGATGTTTTTAATATAACATAATATTGTAGAACGTTAAAATATGTTTAACTTCTTTTGTTGCTATATGGGGGGCTGTGATATAGAATTTATCGTATATAAGCTGGATTGGCGAAATTGTTTCGCGAAGATATTTGGATAAGAAAGATCGCAAATATTAAAAATCATTACAATAAAGATCCAATATGGATGAAAGGAGCATGAAAAGTGGTTGAAGTTAATGAGTATTTTGAAGGGAAGGTAAAATCGTTTGTTGTTAATTCAGAAGTTGGAAAAAAGACCGTTGGTGTTATGGAGCCTGGCGAATATGAATTTGATACAACATTAAAAGAAATAATGACTGTAATTTCCGGAGAGTTATCCGTATTTTTAGAGGATTGCAACGAGTGGGAGGATTTTGGTTCTGGTTCTTCATTTGATGTGCCTGCAAATTCGAAATTGAAAGTCAAAGTTTCTCAAGACACAGCATATATTTGCGAATATGAGCAATAAGCAGTTCAGGGGATATATTGAAAGTTAATGAGATAACTAGTCAGAACAATTGTCAGATCAAGCTGTTGAGGAAACTGGCACAAAAAAAGTATCGTCGTCAAAATAGTAAATTCACAGTTGAAAATTTGGCTATCATTTATGATGTGTTAAATAGCGGATTTGATTTTACGGCATTGTTCCTCACGCAAGGTTTTATTGATAAGCACAAAGAAAAGTTTGAATATATTCAAAACAAGACTAAGTTAAGTGAATGTTATTTAATTGATGAAGATCTAAATAAGTCTTATTCCCAGTTGGACACTCCTTCTGGCATTACAGCAGTATATGAAAAGATCCCTTCGGTTTTTAATGATTCAAGATCAGTTGTTTATTTAAATGGCATTAAAGATCCAGGCAATATAGGAACGATAATGCGAACAGCCCTTGCATTTGATGCTTTGAACATTGTTTTAAGCCCCACGTGTGTTGATATTTATAACTTTAAAGCGATAAGTGCGGCTAGAGATTCTATATTTAAATTGAATATTATTGAAGACCATGATGGCAATTGGTTGAATAGTATAAAGGGTAAAATACCGATCTTTGTTGCTAATTCTAATGATGGAGTTTGTTTGTCTGAAGTTAAGAGGGAAGGTGTTTTTTGTCTGGTTTTAGGCAGCGAGAGTCATGGAGTCGGAGATAATATGGTAAAAATTGCCGATAAAAGCATCAAAATCGAGATATCTAATGCTATTGAATCCCTGAATGTTTCAAGCGCTGCTGCTATTCTCTTATATGGTTTATCAAGATAAAATCTAATTGTAAGCCTTATTGTTCTTCCCGTTCGAAAAAAAATAAAATAATACCACAAAACACTTGACAAGTTAATAGTTAACTGGTAAACTATAATCAATGAAAGGAGAAAAGATGATGGATCTAGAGAAATATGGGATCATTCAGGGACGAGAAAAGCCTTATGAAGAAGCCCTATATAGCATAGCCCTCATTTACAGCATTTGTAATAATGACATTAGTAAGTTTCTCAAAGATTATGGTTTAACTATAGGAAAACTAAATGTTCTAGTTGCGATAAGGACTCATAGCGGTGCAGAAGGAATTAGTCAGGTTGATGTAAGCAAGCATTTGATCGTTACACCTGCCAATATGACCAAATTAATTGATAAGCTAGAAAAAGAAAAGCTGGTTACCAGATCTCCGCTAGAAGGAGACAGAAGAGTTAATATACTAAGGGTAACTAAAAGAGCCGAAGAGCTGCTGGATGGACTTTGGCCAAAATATAATGGTAAAATGAAGCAGTTGATGGGAAATTTAAGCATTAATGACCAAAAGGATGTTGCGTCAAAATTAATTAAATGGCTAGGGGTATTGCTGGATAATTAAATTTTTTTATCTTAAAGATTAACCGGTTAACAATGTATAGGTGAACAATAAAGGAGAGTGGAGTGACAGGTAAAAAGAAAAAAATAACTTTTATTTTGTTTATTGTAGCCTTTCTTGTTGGTGGTGGGTCCATGTATGTAAAGCATCTGGAAAAGACAATGGGCTCATATAGACTAATGAGAAATATTGAAACTGCAGTGAGCAAAGTAAAGCCGAATATAAATTTAAGAAGTAATCAGGAAAGTAAACACCTAGTTAATTTTATAACACCTGTGTTTTCAATAGGAATATTTTAATAAGCAAGGAGAATTAAAATGAAAACAAAAAGAAAAGCAAGTATCAGAAGTATAGTAGTTTTTATGTGTTTCGCTTTAGTCGCGATAAGTAGTCCGGTATATGCCGCAGGGCTACTTACCCCTAAGGATTCAGGCCTGCCAGTACTAGATATCAAAGATCATAATGTAAAAGTAGTTATCGAGGATGGATATGCTATTACAACAGTTGATCAAAGTTTTTTCAATCCTCATGGAAAAGATCTTGAAGCAGTTTATTCTTTTCCAGTTCCAGACAAGGCTGCTGTTTCAGAGTTTACTATGTGGATAGATGGCAAGCCTATAAATGGAGAAGTATTAGAGAAGAAAAAGGCAAGAGAAGTTTATGAAGACCAAAAATCAAAAAATAAGAACACGGGTATAACTGAGAAAAATGAGTATAAGACATTTGAAATAAGTGTTTATCCCGTCAAGGTAGGGCAAGAAACAAAGATAAGATTAAGCTATATTCAGCCAGCTCAAGTGGACACTAGTGTAGGTAGATATGTTTATCAACTTGAAGAAGGTGGCGTAGATGAAGAGGCCTTAGCTTTTTGGACGACTAATGAGAAGGTGACAGGAACATTTAGTTTTGATCTTGTTGTTCGCTCAGGTTATCCGGTAGCAAGTATAAGGCTTCCAAATCATCCGTCGGCAGAAATTATTCAACAGGGAGATAAATGGTTGGTTCATTTAGATAATACTTTGAATTCAGTTCAGTCAAACAAAGATCAGGATGCAGCATTAACTATCAATAATCAACAAGATCTTGACGCAGCAGTTCAGCCAGTTGCTCAGATAGATACAGCGTTCAGGTTGAACACGGATATTGTTGTTTATTATAAGCATGCAGAAAATCTTCCTGGTTCTGTTGGTCTGGTTGCATATAAAGAGGAAGCTGGGAAAAGAGGCACCTTTATGATGACAGTTACACCTGGCATGGACCTTCAGCCACTTGCAGGTGGAAGGGATTGGGTCTTTATTTTAGATATCTCAGGTTCAATGCAAGGAAAATACGCGACGCTGGCCGAAGGGGTCAGCCGAGCGTTGAATCAATTAAATCCAAATGATCGTTTTCGTATTGTTCTATTTAATAGTAGAGAAAGCGAGCTTACAAATGGCTTTGTCAATGCAACACCTGCGAACATAGATCAGTATGTAAAAGCTGTAACTGCAGTTCAGCCAAATGAAAGCACAAATCTTTATGCTGGTTTACAATTGGGTTTAAAAAGGCTTGATTCAGATAGAACATCAAGTCTTATTTTAGTAACTGATGGTGTTGCCAATGTTGGAGAAACCCAGCAGAGGAAGTTCATTGAATTGCTCAAGCAGTATGATGTTAGATTGTTTACCTTTATTATGGGCAACAGTGCCAATGAACCTTTGCTTACTGCACTGACGAGAGTCTCTAATGGATTTGCGATAAATGTATCTAATTCAGACGACATTATCGGCAAGATCCTTTTAGCGCAAAGCAAAGTTAATTTTCAAGCACTTCATGGTGCTAAAGTTCAGATCTCTGGAATTAAAACAGTCGATATTAATCCTAAAGACATAGGCAGTGTTTATCGAGGTCAGCAACTGATAGTGTTTGGGCATTATTTTGGAAGTGGTCGCGCGAACATAACTTTATCAGGGAAGATAGCTGGACAAGAGAAAGCCTATACAACAGAATTTGATTTTCCAGATGTTGCTCTAGAAAATCCTGAGATCGAGCGGCTTTGGGCTTATGCAACAATAGAGACGTTGATGCAGGATATGGAAGATTTCGGAGAAGATCCTGATATGAAAAACAGTATCACAGATCTTGGAGTAGAGTATGGTTTGGTAACTGACTATACCTCCATGGTTGTTGTTGAAGATGATGTTTTTCAGGAGCTGGGTATTGATCGCAGGAACATGACAAGGATTAAAAAAGAATATGCAGCTCGAGAGGTTAGGGCTGTATCTACTCCGAGAAGTACAAGAGTGGATAGCGCTAGCCCGATGTTCAATAATAATAGGCCAACTTTTGCAGGAGGTGCAGGGGCCTTAGACCCGATGTCAGTTTTGATCTTTTCTCCGCTATTGTGGGGCCTTAAGCCACGTTCAAAAAAAAGTAATAAGAGGGTAGCATAATGTTGTTAAAAAATAATAAGCTAGTTGAAAAATCAAGCCATGGCACCCTAAAGGTGCCATGGCTTACATTATGTTTAGCAGTAATGTTTATATGTATTTATGCTTTGGGAGAAAATATTTTTAACCTTCTTGTATTTGATAGAGCCGCTATCGCTAATGGAGACTTTTGGAGGTTCTTTACAGGTCATATGGTTCATTACAATTTTGATCATCTTTTATGGGATCTTATCGCCTTTGTTATTTTGGGATCGGTTATTGAATTAAATCATCCACAGCAGCTCATGCTTTCTCTATTAATAAGTTCAATAGGAGTAAGCTTCTGGCTATATTATTTTGAGCCTATAATTTTGACTTATTGCGGATTGTCTGGGGCTTTGAACGGGTTGTTGGTAATAGCATCAATGATGTTATGGAACAAAACGGAAAGCTGCATTTATCTTTTTGTCATGTTGTCAACTATAGGCAAGATCTGCTATGAATTTACGACTAATCAGACGGTCTTTGTTAGCATGTCTGCACATCCGATGCCTAGCTCTCACTTGGTTGGGTTTATTTCGGGATTAATATGTTTCTTTTTATTGAGAAAAAAAGTCAACATGATAGAATGAGCTTATGAAAAATTCATCATTATTTATTATTTTGATCTATTTGGTGTTCTTCCTTTCTGGAGCTGCAGGGTTAATGAGCGAAGTCGCTTGGAATAGCATGCTAGTTATTATTGTGGGCAACACAGTTTTTGCGTCGAGTCTTATTGCAATGTCTTTTATGTTCGGTCTTGGAATGGGTAGCTTTGTGGGAGGGCGAGTTCTTAGAAACAAGGCAAGAACATTTGTCCCATATGCTATTCTTGAAATGTGTATTGGTCTGTATGTATTGATCTCACCATATCTATTCAATCATTTATCAAATCAATTTTTTGATACGGCTTCGTCTTTGTTGGGGACTCCGTATTTATTAGTTGCACGCGTAATTTTGACATTTATCTGTCTGGTCTTTCCTTCATTTTTAATGGGGGCAACGTTTCCGGCAATAATATTATCTTTACCTAAAAAAGATGCTGCATTACAAGTTTCTCGTGCTGGTTACTTATATGGGTTGAACACTTGTGGCGCAACTCTTGGTTGTCTGTTGGCAGGATATTTTTTATTGCCACATGTAGGGACGAAGGCAACGCTCCAATATGCTGGTTTTGTAAACATTGTAGTTGCAATTATGGGTATGGTTCTTTTTTATGTCTCAAAAGAGAAAGGTGCTTTAATAGAAGATAAAAATAATTTACAGAAAGATGAAGTTGCCCTTCCTGCGGCCATACATCCGCTAAGCACATTTTTAAATCTATCAATTTTCTTTAAAGGATATTTTGCATTAGCTTACCAAATATTAATGGTCAGGATCGTCATTCTGCTGTTTGGGAATGCCGTACAAGTATTCTCTTTGGTTTTAACTGCTTTTCTTATTGGTACAGGCTTGAGCGCTTTGATAGGAACAAAGCTTTTAAATACTGTAAAAAAGACCGAGTATTTATTTTCTGGGGCTTTCATATTATCCGGTATTTTTGTGATCCTTTCGCCGATCATGCTCGCAGGATTGCCATATTTACCTTTTAGTTGGGCTCTTGGAGCGAAGGGCTTTCAATTCATGATACTTGGGGTTGTTCTATTGCCTGTTTTGCTATCAGGTTGTCTTGTCCCAATTACGATCAAATTATTCCAAATAGATAATAATTTTAACTCTACGTATCAGGCGTCAAAGGTTTATGCAATAAGTACTGCTGGCGCTGTTTTTGGGGCAGCACTAACAAATTATTATCTTATCCCTCTTTTGGGGACAGATGGCGTGCTTTCATTTATTGCGATCAATAGCGTAGCTATTGGGTTAGTGTTTTTTTGGATAGAGAACAAGTCTGATAAAAAAATCCATTTAACTTTGGCGTGTTTATTTATATGTCTTCTTATCATTGTAAAGCTTCCTGGAAAGATCAATGAAATATATGTTTCAGCAATGACAAATCAGGAAGGCCATGATTCGGATAAAAAATTATTTTATGAGGGAAGGGCAGTTACTGTAGCAATTTTAGATTCTTATAATAACAGCAGGCGGCTTTTCTTGAATGGCGTAGAAGAGGTTTCAACTAGGTATAATCATATTCAATTATTTAAAACACTAGGTATGCTCCCAATATTTGTGAATGAATCAGATGATGCTTCAGACGTAATGATGATAGGTTTTGGTGCTGGAATTACGGCAAGTGCTGCGATGGATACAGGAATGGTCCGAAGCTTAGATGTCGTCGATATTAATCCTGATATAGAGAAGATCAACGAGTTATATAAAGAAGCAAATAATGATATTTACAACAATCCAAAATTTAATTTTATTAATGAGGATGGGAGGAATTATTTATTTTTGAATCCTAAAAAATATAATGTGATCATATCGGACTCTACGCATCCTTTTGCTTATGACAGCTGGGTTCTTTATACTATTGAGTTTTATAATGAAGTTAAAGAACACCTTGATCCGGGAGGTGTTTTTGTCCAATGGATACCTTTGAATGTCCCTAAGGATTATTTAAAAGTATTCTTAAAAACTTTTATTCAAGTTTTTCCGAATAGTACGTTTTGGAATATACCAGGTTCGGACCAGAGCTTTGTAATTGCGACAGAAGAACCATTGTCTATTGATATTAATAGGCTTCAATCACAGTTAAATAATATGCCTTCTAGAACTAAGTTAAGGGAATATGAGCTGTCCAGCGCCATTAATATTCTTTCATTTTTTATGTTAGATACTGAGGCTATTGATCGTTTGGTTAGTTCAGAAAAGAAGATCAGCACGGATGATAATCCATATACATTTAGGTCTGTTTATGAAGCAGATAGGTCTGGGAATAAACCGGCTTCATTAGCGGATCTTCAAGTTAGCGTTGTTCCATATGTGAAAAATCTTACTGTTAATGACAAATTGAGAATTGCTAATAGGCAAGCATTGTCTAAATTGCTTCACAGGTTTTTTGTAAGTAATGATCTGTTCGCGATGCAGATAGCCTATGAAATGGCTCCGCAGGATATGTCTGTCCTCTATTATATGGGATATGATCCTCTTATTTATACTTGGGATAATTATTTGTTCAGTTCTTCTGAAAATGCGGTTTCTTTACAGAAGGTTGAACCAGGGGAGCAAATACCGTTGAGATGAAAAGAATCATTATAACATTTTTATTATTAACAGTCCTGCAAGGTGTAAGCGTTTTTGCTGAAGAACCCTCATTTAAAAAAACAAAACATACTGTATTTTTAATACATGGAATATCTGGGACAAAAGAACATTTCGGCAAAATGGAGCAGGCTTTATCTAAAGTGCTTAATGCAAAAGATCCTAATGTGGAATACTTGGTCGAGAGTCTTGAATTTGACACGGGCAATGATGAAAAGAATATTTATGATTTTGCTAAAGATATTAATCTGCAGATAATCAGGGTCACTGCTGAAGGCATGTTTCAGAAAGAAGATAAGATCTCTTTTGTCATGCATTCAGAAGGTGGCTTGATAGGATCTGTCTGGTTGTTTCAATCTCTTCTCGGAAATAAGGGTTTTAGCTCATCTTCAATTATTGAACATATTGATTCGTTCATTACTTTGGGAACTCCTTTTTGGGGGTCAAAATCGGCAGAGTTTGGAAGGAATATTGATGGTTTTTTCAATAGTCTTGGCATTGATCTGGACGTGCCTTTTGGGACAAAAGAGCTTGAAGACATGTCAATTGGTAGTGATCTTATTAATGATTTTAGAATGGCTTTGGTTGATTCAAAACATAAGGACGATATTGCATATTTGAAAGATAATATAAGATTTTTGAATATTGCTGCTGCGGCACAAGTATTAGATTCATTTGGTATCTTTGCGTCAGGTGGTGAAAAGTATGAAGACGATGGGGCTGTATTGCTTCCGAGTGCAAGATTTGATTTTCTCTTTAGCAGGTCCTTATTTGATTCGTATGAAGAAGGAGACAGGGTTAGTCTTACCAATACAAGAGTAGTTGAGTTTGCTCCATGTATTATTGTAAATGGAATGCATAGAGCGCCTATTCCTGAACTTATGGAGTTTGCGGACATAGTTTATGTGCCAAAAGCTTGTATTGATAATGAATACTGTCAGCATCCAACTTTTCAGTACGTTTGGAAACAATTATTAGGAGAAGAAATCGTTCAGGAAAAAGTTGAGCAGAGGAACTTCAAGTCTTTTCTCATTGATCTTAATGTTCATCTTGCAAATAAGGATTCTGTTTTTTGTGAAGATATTAAAATCGAGTTTAGCCAATTAGATGGTAGTCCTATTGAAGGATCGAATGTTAAAATATCTAGTTTTTTTGAGCCGTTTTCAGAGGGTAAAAGTAAGTCAAAAAAATATCATGGTCAGTGCAGATTTTATTTTACTGGTAACATAGAGAAGAAATCTGCACAGGGAATGCATGCGGTATTAATGAAGGTGAGCGGGGAGGGGTTAAGAACTAGATATGTTGAAGTTCTTTTGAAGGAAAGCTATTCTTCTTACGTGGATATTAATTTAATTGCCTTGGATATGCTCTGAGGTTGGACAGCCGTGGAAGTAAAGGGTCAATAGTTTTAGAGGCATCGGTCATGTTGGATTGTAAGCATAGAACTGCAAAAGATAGGTGCCGAAAAAGAAAAAGCGTATGTTTGCCTGGCGGCAGGAATTGTGTTTTAGGTAAAAATTATATATATATCCTCTTAGAAATGAGCTTAAGAAAGTAAAGATTTTAAGAGCTGACAATAAAGCTTAAAGTTTTGTTTCGAAATTAGTATTGTCTTTCCAGAAGATTATTCTCTTTCAATTAATTAATAATGATTATATGATAATTTGTACTTATAAGAATGATAGTAATATTAACTGTTATTCTTTAATTAGCAAAAATCTCTGTAAATGTTTCTTGTCATAAGATAAGGATTAGGTAAGACATGAAAAGAAAAGAAAGATTGTTTAGTAAAAAAGAGTTCAGTGCTTTTATTTTTATTTTTCTATTCATTTTACTTAACTGGCCATTTGTTTCAATTTTCGATAAGGGACACTCACGAATAATATTTTATTATCTTTTCATTGTGTGGGGCATTTCAATTTATGTGCTAATGCTTATGGGCAAATCATGGATAGATTATCATAAGGACAGCGTCCAAAAAAAAGGTCAAGATCAACAAAACATATTGGCTGAATAATTTTATAAATATATGGCTTTAATCATTATAACAATTGTCTGCTTTGCTTTGTACATGGGTTTATTGTTTTTGCTTGCTCTTCGCACAGAAAAAGGTGACCCTTTTCTTCAAAAATGCAGTACGCATCCTCTTGTATATGCAACAGCCCTGGGGATTTATTGTACTACATGGACATATTATGGTTGTGTCGGAAACGCTGCTACTTCAGGATTCATATTTCTATCGCTCTTTTTAGGATCTACTTTAGCGGTCTTTTTTTGGCCTTTGATTCTACGCAAGATGGTCAGAATAAAGCACGAGTACCGTGTTACAAGTATTGCTGATTTTATTTCTGCACGCTATAATCACTCGGAAACTTTAGCGGCAATAGTAACATTTATTGCTCTGATCGGAGTTATCCCCTATATCGCTCTTCAGCTCAGAGCAACTACGACAACCTTTAGAATACTGTCTTCTTATGCTATGCCGGAGGCGGCCTATGATGTGACTCAGTATATGGCCTGGTTTATTATCGGACTTATGGTCTTGTTCACAATTCTGTTCGGAGCTCGTAGATTGGACCCGACAGAGGCACATAAAGGCATGATACTCTCTGTGGCAATACAGTCTATTGTGCAGTTGTTAGCGATTTTATGTGTTGGGGTTTATGTCACCTATTTTCTTTTTAACGGTTTTGGAGATATATTTTCTAAAATTGAGAACAGTGAATTCTCAAGCTTGCTTAGCGTAGGAGATACAACTTCAGGATCGTACATGATCTGGTTTACATATTTGATGTTGTCAATGTCTGCGGTCATGTTCCTGCCAAGGCAATTTCATGTTGCAGTTGTAGAAAATCCTGATGAAAATCATATCAAAACTGCTTTGTGGTGTTTTCCTTTATATATGCTATTAATTAACATATTTTTAATGCCGATCGCTATGGGAGGCCTTTTATCTGGTTTTTCTATTGAAAAGGCTGATAGTTTTGTTTTGCTTCTGCCACTAGCAAATAATCAATTTTGGTTAGCTTTAATAGTGTTTTTAGGCGGGATATCTGCTGCTGTTAGTATGATCATGATATCTTCAATGACAATAGCAACTATGATAACAAACCACTTACTTCTTCCGGTTATTAATAAAACTAATATGTTTGCATTTCTTAAAAAGGAACTTTTAAAATGCAGGTGGTTTTTTATTACGGCTCTGATCATAGTAAGTTATGTTTTCGAGCGGTTTCTACAAGAGGCATACATGCTAGTTAATATTGGCCTTATTTCTTTCGCCGCGGTTATGCAGTTTGCGCCAATTATAATTGGAGGACTATATTGGCACAGAGCAAAAAAAAGAGGTGCAATTTTAGGACTTGTAGGTGGTTTCATTGTTTGGTTCTATACTTTGTTGCTTCCAGCTATGGTCAAGAGCGACTGGTTATCAATGAGTATTTTAGATAATGGACCTTTTGGTATTGGTTGCCTTAAACCAGAGTCTCTTTTTTATATTTCTTTAGACAACAATCTTGTGCATGCTGTTTTTTGGTCAATGTTGGTCAATGTTGGATTGTTCTTTCTCGGATCTTTAAGTTTAAAAAGTACTGAAGAAGATCAGAAATGTGCTAATAATTTTATTGATATAATGTCAGAAGAGACCACTCTAGCTGTTCCTGAAACTTTTTATAAAGATGAAACCATAGATCTGCATAATAAAAAAGATATCGTTGTGGGGGCTTTGCAACAATATTTCTCAAAGGAAGATGTGCTGATTATGTTGGATCCATGCCTTGACAGTCTAAACATTTTGCAGAAGAACATGATATCTGTTTTGGCTTTAGCAGAATTACAAAACAAGTTAGAAAAAGTTTTAACTGGGTCATTAGGCTCGGCTGCGGCACATCAGGCAGTGAAGTCAATGGAACTTTTTAGCGAAAGTGAATCTCAAGACCTAAAGAGGGTTTACGGGGAGATATTATCAAGTTTTAGGCTTTCGCCGCAGGAGCTGGTAAACAAGATCGATTTTTATAAAGAAAAGGAGGAAATGTTAACTAAACATTCGCGCGAATTGGAAGAGAAAATTATCGAACTGAAAGAGCAGATAAAAGAACGTAAATTGGTGGAAAAAGCACTTAGTCAAAGCGAAAATAAATATAGGATCCTTGTCGAAAATTTGCCGCAGCGTGTTTTTAAAAAAAATAAAGAAGGTGTTTATACCTACTGCAACAGTTTTTATGCTAATGACCTGAACATTACCAGAGAGGATATCATAGGAAAAACAGATTATGATTTCTACCCTAAAGAATTTGCTGATAAATATAGGCAAGATGATATTCGAATTTATAAAAATGATTCATCAGAAGAGTTTGAAGAGGAATATGTAAAAGATGGTAAAGAGTTATGGGTTCATACGGTAAAAGTCCCAATTAGAAGTGAAGATGGGATTAGCGATGGTATCTTGGGTATATTCTGGGACATTACTGCAAGACGGCAAGCGGCAAAGTTCCTAACAGAATCTAAAGATATTCTGGAGGTTAAAGTCCAGGAAAGAACTTCAGAGTTAAGTATCGCGAACAAACACTTGCATTATAAAATAACTGAATTAGAAAAAACAAAGGCTGAGCTGGAGAGGGCATATAAGAATTTGAAAGAAACTGAATCACAATTGTTTCAGGCCGACAAGCTTGCTTCGATCGGTCAGCTTGCAGCTGGTGTTGCTCATGAGATCAATAATCCTATAGGTTTTATATCATCAAATACGAATGTGTTGCGCGATTATATTAATACATATAAAAAGCAAATAGAAATGTCAAGGGATCTGCAGAATGCGATCGAAGTTGGAAATAATGATGAGATAAGAATGCTTCTCGAATCAATAAGACAATTTGATGAAGAAGAGAACCTGCAGTTCATAATGAAAGATAGCGATACGCTTATTGAGGAATCAAAAGAAGGGCTTGATAGAGTTGAAAAAATAGTTATGGACCTTTGTAGTTTTTCAAGGGATGACAAGGGTGGTATAGAAGTGGTGGATATTAATGAGAATATTAAAATCATTTTAGGCGTTTTGAATAATGAAATAATGCTTAAATGTGATCTTGTCGAAGAGTTTGGGGATATTCCCAGGATTAAATGCAACTCTCAAAAGATCAAACAGGTTATTATGAATTTAGTTATGAACGCTGTACAGTCTTTGAACGAATGGGGTACTGTAATTATTAAAACCTCAAAGATTGATGGTTTTGTTCTTATTGAAGTTGAGGATAACGGATGTGGCGTGCCAAAAGAAGAATTAATTAAGATATTTGATCCTTTTTATACAACAAAAGAAGTTGGAAAGGGAACTGGTTTGGGGTTAAGTATAAGTTATGAGATCATTAAGAGGCACAGAGGAGAGATATTAGTTGAGTCGGAAGTTGGAAAAGGTACAAAATTCATTGTTAAGTTGCCTATTGATAGTAATGAAGAATAGTGCTTTATAGTATCAAAAAATGTAATTTTATAAGCGATCTGTTAAGGTTTCTCAATAAGCTGAGAAACTTTTTATTTTTTAGTGATATTATTATTTTTTTGTAGTTGATCATTTTTCGCGGTTTTATAATAATTCTCTATAATATTACTATTTCTATTATATAATGAAAAAGGTTCGCAATTATTGGACTTGCTTTTGATCTGCTGTTTCGGCCAAAAGGACTCCGTTATTTTTTTTAAAGTCAATTTTACTATTAAGTTAAAGGTATGGTTTAAATGAATATTTATCTGTGAAATAGTAATCGGAGGGTTATGAATGAATAAGTGTTCCTTGTGTTCAAAAGAAATTAATGCAAAAACTGTTATATGTAAGCAATGTGAGAAAAACCTAAAAAAAACCCATCCGGATTCCCAAAAAGATAATACAATCAATCCTGTAAAAGTATTTATTATCGTTGGAGTATTAATTGTTGCAATTAGTACACTGATTATGCTAAAGACATTTGCAGGTAGCTTTGCGAGCATTTTTCAGTTAGTAAGTATTTTAATCATAATGATTGTTATTATGTATCAAGTCATTATCAAAATATGACCAGGATGTAATATGAAAAAAATCTCTAAATTCATATTTTTCTTTTTAGTTGTCGGATCGTTAGGAGCAACTATATATTTTGGATATAATTTTTATAAAAAGTATGTTCTTGAAAAAGAAGTTCTCAAACAGATGATAGAGCGTCTTGAATCTGATTCAAGAATAGCTCAAGTTATTGTTACTGAAACGCGCCTAAGGTCTGAAGACCAGAAGCAAACCACATCGATCAAATTTCTGGAATTCGATTCAAAAGGGGAGCCCCTCCCTCCGAAATATTTTACTTTCTCCGGGAACATTATTCAGTTTCAATCTTTAGTTGTCCGTTTTGATGACAAGTTTATTAAGCATGCTGATAAGTTAAAAGGCAAAAGCATATATTTGTTTTGGAAGGCGTTTTTCTTAGATGGTAAAAACACTGAGGAGCATATTATTTCTGAAATTGCCCAAATACCCCAAGGTTACAAATTGGAAGGAAAAACTTCTGATATTGAGGCCGAAATATGGAGAGAATTTTGGGATTATGCTTTGAATTCTAAAAAAGCAATATCAAAAGGTATCAAAAATGCTCAAATAGAGGCTCCGGGAACAAAATTTGTTAAAGGTATAATTTATACACTAAAGATCGAGCATGATGGGGGTATTAGAATAGATGCTCAAGAGATCCCTAAGGTCTTGATTGGCGAAAGTTTCTAATTAATTGCTTTAAAAATTATTAGTTAATGAAAGGGTTGAATAAAATGCGAATGGTGTCGAAATATATTGTCCCGATCATGATAATAGTATTTTTGTTTGGTTGTGAAAAAAAAGAAGTGAAAAAAGATGAAAGTATCACTATTCTTTGGGCTCAATGGGCACCTTCAGATTATTTGCAGGAGCTTGCTAAGGATTTTACTCAGGAGACTGGTATTAAAGTTATAGTTAAGCAGGAGCCATGGATTAGTTTTCAAGATGTTTTTTTTCAGGAGATGGCAATAAGGGGAGAGTCTTATGACCTGGTTGCAGGCGATTCTCAGTGGCTGGGTAGAGGTGCGGTTGAAGGCCATTATGTTGATATATCTAAGTGGATAAGAGAGAATAATGTAGATAAATCTATGACCCCTGCATCAATAGTTGGTTATGCTGAATATCCAAAAGATACTGGTCGTTATTGGGCTGTTCCTTTAGAAGGTGATGCTATGGGATTTGCTTATAGAAAAGATCTTTTTGAAGATCCTGAGGAGAAAAAAGCATTTGAAGCAAAGTATGGATACCCATTGGCAGTTCCTAAAACATGGAGCCAGTTGAAGGATATAGCAGAATTCTTTTATCGACCGGATAAAGAATTTTATGGCGTAGCTGTTTGGTGTGAAGGAAATTATGATGGAGTAACAATGGGAGTAGAAACATTTGTTTGGGCATGGGGAGCGGATCTGGGAGATTATAAGAACTATAAAGTTCAAGGGATTCTTAATTCTCCAGAGAGCGTTGAGGCTTTAAAAGCTTATAAGCAAATATATCAATATTCTTCTCCTGAATGGAAGAATGCTTATCTTGATACTAATAATGTTCTTATTGAAGGGAAAGTTGCGATGATAATGAGTTATTTTGCGTTTTTCCCAGGACTTCTTGAACCATCACAAAATCCATATGCAAATGTCACGGGATTCTTTGCTAATCCGAGCGGTCCAAAAGCTAGGGTTTCTTCTTTGGGAGGGCAAGGCCTTTCGGTTGTTAGTTATTCTAAGAAAAAGGATCTTTGTTTTAAATTTCTTAAATGGTTTGTTAGAGAAGATGTGCAGATGAAATGGGCAGAATTGGGAGGATATTCATGTAACAATAAGGTGCTAAGATCAGAATGGTTCTTGAAATCAAAACCCTACAATAGGGCTTTAATGGAGTCTATGAATTTCATGAAGGATTTTTGGGTTGTCCCAGAGTATTCGGATCTTCTTAAAGTTTCACAAAAATATTGGTTTAAATTTTTAACAACCGAGGAAATTACTGCTCAAGAAGCTATGGATGCGATCGCGCAGGAATGGGAAAACATATTTGAATGGGCAGGTTATTACAAAGAATGATCTTAGATAGAAGAAAATATTCAATTGACCTTATTTTGAAAAAGGATATTGATGCCTGAGAAAAAAAAGTATTTTAGCATTAAGTGGAAGTTTCTTTTGGTAAGTGTATTTTTGGTAACAGTGCCGACGATATCGCTGGGTGTTTTAAGTTATAAAACGTTAAGCAAAGAAGCATATAAAGGTGTCGAGGCAGATCTTGCTATTATTGTTAAAAATTGGCAAATAACCACTAAGGCATATATTGATCAAATGGATCGGGTGCTTAGAAGGGAAGAAGTGTTGGTGGAGAAGCGCCTAGCCTCTATTGCCCTGGATGTTAAGAAGATGATAGGGCTTGTAAAAAATAGTCCTGATGAGAGATGGAGCAATGAAGAAATAGAGGCATTATTTGACATTGTTTCAGGAATTAAAATTAGCCGCAGTGGGTATGTTTTTGTTGTTGACGAGGAGGGGAAGTATTTTATAACTAAGAATAAGAAAGATATCGGAGAATATTTCAAGGACGGATTGATCTTTAGCAATAAAGACCTTTGGAACAGGATACTTTATGAAGCAAAGAATTTGAAAGGAAACAATCGGGCATTTATTGAGCATTATCAATGGAAGCATGCAGACAATTCAAAAGTGCGCGATAAAGTTACAGCCTTTGCCTATATGCCTGATCTGAATTTAATTGTTGGAGCTTGCACATATTATACGGATTTTAAAAGTTATGAGTTGAAGCGGATATTAATGGGGGAATTAAGTCGCGAAATTGCACAGCAGCGAATTGGCAAGGAAGGATACATATGGGTTATTAATAGCAACGGTGAGTATGTTGTATCTAAAGATAGGTTGAGAGATGGCGAAAATATTATATTCACTCAAGATGCAAAGGGAGTATATTTTGTTAAGGAGCTTATTGAAGCAGCTAAGAAATTGAACTTTGGCGAGGTTTTTGCTCAAACTTACTTTTGGAAGAATATTGGAGATGGAAAGGCTCTTAAGAAATTAAGCTATATAGGATATGTAAAAAAATGGGACTGGATAATTGGTGCAAGTGCTTATCACAAGGATTTTCTTGGAGGTTTAGAAATAATAAAGATTCATATTTTGACAGTATGTTTTATTTTTATAGTTCTGGGTTCTATGTTTGCTTACTGGATAGCATTATTTATATCGACACCTATTCAGAACCTTGAAAGAATTGCAATACTAGCTGCTAATGGGAACCTGGATGTTGATGTGCATAAAGGTATGATCGATACTGGGGATGAGATAGAGAGATTAGCTGATTCTTTTGAGATCATGATAAATAATTTAAAGACAAAGATGCATGAGCTCGAGAAGGCAAAAGATAGATTTGAAGTCAGTAATATTTCATTGGTAAAAGAAATCAGGGAACGAGAAAAGGTTGAAGCTGAGTTGTTGCAGAAGAACAAGGATATTCAGGAAAGTGAAAGGACTTTAATAAATTTGTTGGCAGAATCACAGGCAATGCACAAAGAGTTAAAAGAAACAGAAGGTCAATTGCTTCAAGCAGAGAAGTTAGCAGCTATTGGACAGCTTGCTGCTGGTGTTGCTCATGAGGTAAATAATCCAGCCGGATTTATAAAGAGCAACTTATATGTGTTACATGACTATTTGAAAATTTATAATCAGGCTATAGCTGTCTTGCAAGACATAGAAAAAGCCTTTGCCGATGATAATATTGCTGAAGCAAGAAAACATATCGAAAAGATGCAAAGCATTGAACAAAAAGAGGATTTAGAATTTATAAAAAATGATATTGATAATCTCTTGGATGAATCAAAAACTGGTATTGAGAGAATAAGAAGAATTGTCCTGGATCTTAAAGCATATGCGCGAGAGAGTTCTGAGGAAATGAAAGAAGAGAGTATTAGTGATATTATTGAACAAACCTTGAATATTGTTTGGAATGAGATCAAATATAAAGCTCAAATAAAAAAGGATTTTGGTAAGATTCCAAAAGTAATATGCAATGCGCAAAAAATTAGTCAGGTAATTATTAATCTTCTGATAAATGCCTCTCAGGCAATAGAGGAGCAGGGATTAATAGGGATTAAGACATATTTCAAAGATGGTTCTGTTTGTGTTGAGATCTCTGATAATGGCGAAGGCATTGAAGAAAAAGATCTGAAAAATATTTTCGACCCGTTCTTTACGACAAAACCAGTCGGTAAAGGAACAGGTTTAGGATTAAATGTGGTTTATGATATTGTCAAAATGCATGAGGGCGAGATATTGGTTGATTCAAAAAGAGGCAGTGGTACGACTTTTACGGTCAGTATTCCTTTAAATAAAAAGTGATTGGTTGGGAAAAATTTTAATTTTATAAATAAGTTATATTTTCTGAGTTGCCGCAATTTATAAAAGAGCAAATTGATCTATATTTTTAAAAAGATAGGCCAGCACATTTAAGATATTAATATTCATCTGGCAGATATAGTAGTCTTTTCTCACAATATCTTATAAAGCTTTGTACGTCATCGTTCTTTTGTCTTAATATCTTCACCCCATTCAAATAGTTTTGAGGGATTTCTTGATGTTTTCTATACCACACAACTAAAGTCTTTAATGTTACAGTACCTTGGTTTTCAAGAGGGATTTTTAGATAGATGTGTTTTCTTGTGCCAATTGGTGTTTCAGAGATAAAACACAGGCCCCCGCTGCTAATATTAACAAGAGTGATATGTTTGCCCTTTTTTGCAGTTTCTGTTAAGCAGTAATGTGCAGGTAGCTCTATTGTGAGTCTTCTGCAAATTCTTTTTTCGATCATGTTATTTGATCCTGAAGCTTGTTGTTATATTTAGATTACATTATATATGAAATTTCATGGATGGCAAATAAAGAGGAATACAATTAAAAATGGCGATAAGTATAAATATTGCTTGTCTGTCTTGTTTATAGCTTTTAGGGGTGGTAAAGTAATATAAAATAATGAATATTTAGGGTGTAATAATATAATTTTGGATACTTGAGAGCAGTTGATCGAAAAGTGAGGTAATAATATGTCAAAGAAAAACAAAAATGATGAAATGCCCTTAAGCGTATGTGTGGGAATTCTAGTTTTTGGTCTTTTATTGCTTACTTTAGGTTTAAAGGGATTGACTTTTAAGGTAGAGATGAGTGACTGGGCAAAGACCGAAGGGATTATAATAAGTTCTAAAATAAATGATGTTAGCACATCGGGCCAATATCAGATAAATCCAAGATTTGTTCCGGAAGTTGCTTATAAATATTTTGTTGGTGAGCAAGAGTTTGTGTCTGGGCAATTCGCGAATGTTTATATATCGTATGGAAGCCGTAATGAATTAGATAAAAAGATGAAGGCAATAAAAGTTGGAGATGAAGTAGAGGTGTTCTTTAATCCTAATAATCCGAAGCAAGCATTTTTAGTTATTGAGAAGCCTTCAATTACGACAGTTTTTGTTTTCTTGAGTTTTGGTGTTATGACGATTATTTTGGGAGTTCTGGTGTTATTAGTCAGGTTGAAGGTAATAAAACAATGATTGTTTGTTCGGAATATTGCTGAAGGGTAACCATGGAAGATCGAATAATTGAATTAGAAAAAAAGATATCGTTTCTTGAGCATGCTTTTGAAGAACTTCAGGATGTGGTTTTTGATCAGCAGAAAAAAATTGATGATCTTGAACATCGGTCAGATGCTTTTAAAGAGCAGCTGAAAAATGAGAGCTTGATTAAAAATTACGAAGACGAAGAGCCACCGCCACATTATTAAAAATGATAGATATTCCAGATAAAATATTTCCCAAGAATGAAAGAGGTGAGCACCTATGCTTTAGATGCCAACAGCCTGTAGGTGCTTGTGATTGTCCATCATTTGATCCGAATAAACCAAAATCAGATCTATACATGCCTGTTTTAAAAATTGATAAAGAGGGCCGTAAAGGTAAAGCGGTAGTTGTTGTTAAAGGCTTGCCAGATGATAAAAACTATTTGAAAGAGTTGGCCAAGAAATTAAAAATGAGGACGGGAAGCGGCGGGACCTTTTTTGTTAGTGATAATAAGGGAGTGATAGAAATACAAGGCGAAAAAAAAGAGATCATAATGGAAGTATTGCGAAGTGAAGGTTTTAAAATATAAAATAATATTGCGGAGGACTTATGGGCAAGTTAAACGACATTATTGAATGGCAGGAATTTGGAAGTGAATATAGAATGTATGTTCGTCATCATTGGGGTGAGGATGAGAAGGTTAATATTCGGATGACTTTTGAGGATGTTACTCGGGATAAGGTCACTGAGATCAATATTCCGTACACAAAGGTAAAGCAGTTCTTGAACACTGTTAATGGTGAACTTTTGTCCAGGAAATATGATATAAATGTTTAATAAGGAGTTTGTATGAAATATTGCCGTGAGTGTAAGCATTCTGTAAGCGAACAGGCATTTACCTGCCCGGGATGTGGAGCGCCTTACCCTTATAAAGAAAAATGGGATGGATGGGGTTTTGAATATAAATCCCAGACCATGATAGGCGATTGGCCTTTGGTGCATATCTCATTTAAATATCGACCGAACATGATGCCGGTTCCTGCCAAAGGTATTATTTCTATTGGTCAATTCGGAATAGGCATAATAAATATTTCTCAATTTGGTATTGGAATAGTAAGTATTGGCCAATTTACTGTTGGGGTCTTTGCTCTTGCTCAATTCGCTGTTGCTTATTCATTGATAGCGCAAATGGGTTTGTATATTAATTCTGGATATGGCCAGGCAGTTTGGAATTTGTTGGAGTTGATAAAATAAAAATTACTGATGAGAGATTTATGAAGTGTTAGGGCATATATTTAAATATAAAGGAAAGCATTAGTAGAAGTATCTTAATCTATTAATATTAAAGGAAAGAATTGCTATGAAAAAAAATGTATTACTTATTGGAGCTGGAGAGATGGGTGGGGTTTTTGCCCGTGGTTTTTTAAAATTAGGGTATGCAATTCATCCTGTTCTGCGCGAAATGTCAGTTGAGAATGTTGCAAACGAGGTTAAGGAATTTGAAGCGATCATTGTCAGTGTAGGAGAAAAGGATATAGATTCGGTCTTGGAGAGCATCCCTAAGAAATTTCAGGATAAATTGATATTATTGCAAAATGAACTTTTACCGCATAGTTGGAAAAAGCATGGCATCGATGATCCAACTGTGATCTCTGTCTGGTTTGAAAAAAAGAAGGGACAGGATTATAAAGTGCTAATTCCATCTCCTGTTTATGGCCCAAAATCCTCTTTGGTAAAGCAAGCTTTAGAGTCTATTGATATCGCTGTAACAGAATTAGATGATGAGCAGCAGCTCCTGTTTGAATTGATAGTAAAGAACGTGTATATCCTTACAACAAATATTGCAGGATTAGAAGTTGGCGGAACAGTTGGCGCTCTTATCAGCGAGAATTCGCAGTTAGCAAGAAGTGTTGCAGAGAATGTTATGGATCTTCAGTTCAAATTGGTTGGCCAGGAGCTCGATAAGGAAGATATATTTAATGCCATGGTCAATGCATTTGAAGGCGATATGAATCATAAATGCATGGGGCGTTCTGCTCCTAGTAGGCTAGAGAGGGCATTAAAGCATGCTGATGAACTTGACATCAGTGTTGTTTCGCTTCGAAAGATATATGAGAATTATAAAGTAGAATAGTTTTTCAAAGAGTTTTAAGCTTCAATAATTGTGCCTTTTGGTATAACAGTTCCTTTGCTTATTACAATAATACCATCTCTTGTGGAATAAAGGTCTCCGTCAAAATCATTATTATTGCTGAGAGACCCTTTTATTACTACATCATCTTCAATTGTAACATTCTTGTCTATTATGGCCTGTTCTATGTGAACGTTCTTCCCGATCTTAGGTTTTTTTACGATACCGTCTATCTTGTTCTCATAATAGTCATTGCCCATAACAATACTATGTGTAATATTTGTCCCCTTATCAATTACACTTCTTATGCCAATTACAGATTTTTCAATGTTGGCTTCTTCTATGAGGCTGCCTTCTGATATCAAGGAACTTTTTATATTAGAATTCTGGATCTTGGCTGCAGGTAAAAAACGAGGGTGTGTGAAAAAGCTTTTTCCTTCACTGTAAAGATTTAATTCCGGGACAGGTTCAGTTAGCTTAAGATTTGCTTCAAAGAATGATTTTATAGTTCCAATATCTTCCCAGTATTCCTTGTAGGGATAATGGAAAGCATTACCGCTATTAATAGATTGAGGAATGATCTTCTTGCCGAAGTCGCTATCATCATATTCTGTTAGGACCTTTAAGAGAAAATCCTT
>JAHJCZ010000046.1 GCA_018812705.1 Candidatus Omnitrophota bacterium | reverse complement strand
TTATATATTTCTTTTATTTATATTGCAGAAAAAGCTTTTCAAGGACTTATTGGATATAAATCAATTGTTGTCTCTGTATCAACTGCAACAATAATTGCAATTATTTTTACCCCATTAAAAATTTTAATACAATCATTAATAGATAAACTGTTTTTTAAGGGCACTTTAATTCAGATTTCAGAAGAGAACCAATTGCTACACAGTGAAGTTGCACAAAAAGAAAAATTCAAAGCAATAGGTACGTTAGCAAGCGGGATAGCGCATGAAGTTAAGAACCCCTTAACATCCCTTAAGACGTTTACAGAATATCTTCCAAAAAAACTTGATGATAAAGAGTTTCTACTTAAATTCTCGGAAATTGTTGGTTCGGAAGTAGCGAGAATAGATGATCTAGTACACCAACTATTAGATTATGGCAAGCCTTCGCCACTAGCTCTTCGAGAAATTAATATCATCAAGCTCTTAAACGACACAATAGATATTTTCAACAACAATTTTTTAGAAAAGAATATTAAAATATTAAAATGTTACAACCAGAGCAGCGAATCACTACTCACTATTGATCCCACACAAATACGCCAGGCTTTCATGAATATAATTTTAAATTCTATAGAATCAATAGCTAATTCGGGAAGTCTTTCAATAAATATTATAGAGTATTCTGGTAACAAGATTCAGAAACTCTTTAAAGATACTGGTTCTGGAATATGCAAACCAGACCTCCTAAGAATATTCGATCCTTTCTTTACGAAGAAAGACAAAGGAACCGGATTGGGTCTTTCAATAACAAAAACTATAATTGACAACCATAAAGGTAAAATTTACGCTAATAGTGATGGTAAAAATGGTAGTGAATTTATAATTGAATTGCCCTTAAAATCTAAACTCTAAACAACCCCAATCCTATACAATTCGATCATTGCTTTCACTGGTCGAGGATCAAACTGAACACCCGAATTTCTTATGATCTCATTTATTGCAGCGCTTTTTTCGAGGGATTTTCGGTAGGGCCTATCAGTTATCATAGCATCATAAGCATCGGCTACTGCAATAATTGAAGCAGCAAGTGGGATCGCATCACCTCTTAATCCATGAGGATAACCGCCCCCATCATATCTTTCATGATGATACTTGATACCATCAACACTTACTTGCGGAAGGCTTAAAGGCCGTATTATTTCAGCCCCGCTAGTTGTATGAAGTTTTACTTTTGAATATTCTTCATCCGTTAATCCTGAATGTTTATGAAGAATAGCCTCGGGAACACCGATCTTGCCGATATCATGAAGAAGCGCACCAATATGCAAATTCTCAAAATAGTTTTCAGGAAGCTCTATTGATCCATTTGCCACCATCTGTCTTGCAATTGCAAGTGAATAGTTAGTTACTCGCTCGGTATGTCCATGAGTATAGGCATCCTTGGCTTCTATTGTAGAACTCAAGACAATAATTGTCTGAATGAACTGTCGTCGATTCTGTTCTGCCTCCTTCTTCAAATGTTCAAAAAGCTGCGCGTTCTCAATTGCCATAGCCGCATCTGAAGCAAGAGCTGCAAAAAATTCAAGCTCATCCTTTTTGTATTTGGTGCCGTTACATTTAGCGCCAAGCAAAAGTATTGCCATTAATTTCCCATGATATTGCGCAGGAACACAAGCAACTGCGTTAAGCATGTTCATTTGATCTTCAACTAAATGCAAAAGCGCCTTGAACTCATTGTTTGACTTACCCTCAATGACACCTTCTCGCCATATAAGCTTATTTATATCCTCCAATAAAACAGCATTGCCGTCGGCTGTAATTGACCTGTATTCCTTTTGATTAAAGATCTTGATGATAGGACTCTCGTCAGTAAACCTAGTAAACCCTGACGGTATCTTGAGGCCTGTTTCGCCCCTTGATATGCTCAGAACATATGAGCCAGCATCGGGATCAAAAAGTATCATGCCTGCATGCCTGATCTTAACTTTACGCACGATCATGCGAATGATCATTTTGATAAGCAAGTTAGGATCATGTATCATGATCATGCCTTTACTTGCAGTTTCAAGTTCTTTCTTGAAATCTATCTTATTTTTCTTTTCTTCTAGTTGTGATACGTTTCTTCTGATCATAATTAAGCAGAATCAAGCTCTTTCATTACAATTTTTTCAAGTTCTTCCAAGATAAGCGGCTTATGAATGTATTTTTGAATACCCAAGCTGTTTGCTTCAGCTACAATTGACGCCTCTTCTGCTCCGGTAACCATAATAACCTTCACATTATTATTGCTTTGGCGTAAAGTCCTTAAGGTCTCAATACCTGACATCTCTTTCATCTGTATGTCAAGCAGTACAAGATCCGGTTTTTCTTTTTCAATGATCGTTAATGCCTCCGCGCCACCGCTTGCTGTAAAAACATCAACATCACGTTTAGTAAAAAAGCTTTTTGCAAATTCGGTTATATCTATTTCATCGTCTACAATCAATAATTTTGCCATTTACGCATCTCCCTTTCTAACTACTATTATATTAGTATAATTAAGCATTATACTTTATCAATAAAATTCATTTATTCTTATTCAGGCATACAAAGCAAAACCAACTATTGTTTCCAGATCTCTGCCATGCCTTGATCTATTAATTCTTGATTCAAATAATATCTATATTTTTGCAATCGGCAGCAATATTCTTGTTTGAGTTCCAACCCCATACTCAGAATTAAAAACAACTTTACCTTTATGGTTCTCTTCTATGATCTGCTTGATAACGTATAATCCTAAACCAGTTCCTTTCCTACTTGACAGCTTAGTTGTAAAAAACGGTGTAAACAGCTTGTTTTTATCAGACTCTTTTACGCCCATACCATTATCACTTAAATTAATTTCTAAGCTTGTCCCACTAATTACAGCAGTTATATTTATCACACCCCTGTATTCTGGTTCTTTCATCTCTTCTTTTCGCTGCATCATAGCATCATATGAATTATCAATTACATTAAAAAACACTTCCTGAAGTTGTGTGAAATTACCTCTTAATTTTGGAGTATTGCCATTAAAACCTCTATTAATATCAATTTCAGATATCTTTATTTTAAACTGAGCCATTTCAACTGCCGCTGATATTAATTTATCAAGATCAACAGCCTCAAAACCTTTTGTACCTTTTCTTGTATACTTAAGAAGTCCTTGTACTATCTCTCCACCTCGAATAACGTTATCTTCTATCCTATTAAGGCCAAGGGCTATTTCCTTCAATACCTTATCGGTTTTCTTAGAGACACCTTTTTTTCTTGTTAATTTAATAGTATCTAATATGTCGCCTGCAATAAACCCCATTGCATGCAGTCTATTATTTATCTGGTGTGAAAGGCCATCTGCCATAGTACCAATGGTTGCCATCTTTTCAGCTTTAAATAATTGTTCATGAGTTTTCTTCGTAGATTCATAGAATTGCGCATTTTCAATTGCAAGCGCAGACTGATTAGCAAGAATTGAAAAAACAACCAAGTCTTCCTGCGTATAAAGTTTCCCCGATCGTTTTTTTCCAAGAGCAATAACTGCCAGCATTTTATCTTCTATATAACTTGGAATAATTAATTCAGTTTTTAAGGCAGATATTACTTTCTCAACGTCCTTTAAATTCCTATCGTTAAAATCTTTGCTTTTTTGTTTTATTTCTTCATGAACAAGAGGCTCTTTATATCTTTTTAAATATTTTATAAGT
>JAHJCZ010000045.1 GCA_018812705.1 Candidatus Omnitrophota bacterium | reverse complement strand
TTTTGCATCAAAAATCTTTTTTACCTTATTCGATTTGATCAATTTTTCCTGTTTATCTCCTATCAAGCCTTTACCCCTTTTTCGCCATAAAGTTCTTTTTCAACCAGCTTCATATCAGAATCAACCATCATCTTAACCAAGCCTTTGAAGTCAACTTTAGGCTTCCATTTAAGCTTCCTTCTCGCCTTTGCGCTATCTCCCAGCAAATAATTAACTTCTGTCGGACGAAAATATCTCTTGTCTATCTCAACATACTTATTCCAATCCAGCCCAGCATACCCAAAAGCCTCTTCTAAAAATTGACTTACAGAATATGTTTTGCCTGTAGCAATAACAAAATCTTCAGGTTTATCTGCCTGCAATATTAACCACATTGCCTCAACATAATCACCGGCAAAGCCCCAATCCCTTTTTGCATCCAGATTACCTAAATACAACTTTTCCTGAACCCCGTGTTTTATTTTCGCCAATGCCATAGTGATCTTTCTTGTAACAAAGGTTTCGCCTCTTCTCGGAGATTCATGATTGAACAATATCCCGTTACAAGCAAACATATTGTAAGCTTCTCTGTAATTTACTGTCATCCAATAAGCATATATCTTTGCTGCAGCATACGGGCTACGGGGATAAAAAGGCGTTTTCTCACTTTGCATTTTATCCTCAGTCATTCCATACATTTCAGAACTTGATGCCTGATAGAACTTTGTTTTTATTCCAGAATCACGGATAGCTTCAAGTATTCTTGTTGTCCCAAGACCAACTATTTCGCCGGTGTACTCTGGAACATCAAAACTAACCCGAACATGACTTTGTGCACCAAGATTATAAATCTCATGAGGACTTACAGTCTTTATGATTCTATTTAATGAGCTAGCATCATTGAGATCCCCATAGAATAATTTAAGCCTAACATTTTTCTCGTGGGGGTCTTGATAAATATGATCAATTCTATTTGTGTTGAATGATGAAGATCTTCGAATAAGGCCATATACCTCATAGTCCTTTTTAAGCAAGAATTCTGTTAAATATGAACCATCCTGACCAGTTATTCCTGTAATTAATGCGCGTTTTCTTTTTGCCATTTCATCTCCTTATTAATACCAAACACTTATCAACAAATGACCCTTGTTCTATTGTCTTGATCTACTGATTCCTTAATTAAGATATTACAAATTGCAATTTCAATTGCTATCATCGACCATAAAAACATTGATAGTTGAAGCGAATAAAAATCCGTATCAAAAAAGCTGTGAAAAAGTAATCCGAATATTCCAGCAGCGATCCCAACACTAACTATCCTTAAATTATTGCTGCCCATTAAACGCACAGAGATTGAATGTGTGATCTTTTTAAACATGCTAACAATGATCCATAAAAAACAGAACAAACCCAATAACCCATTTTCTGCTGCTATTTGAATATAACAATTATGAGCATATGTAGGGCTTTCTTGATAAGCTGTTCTAATTTTCTGAAATTCCTTTGCAAATGTATTAATACCATATCCAAAGACTGGTTTATTCTTTATCATTCGAATACTATCCTCCCAAACGACAACTCTCCATGCCACAGTATTTGCTCTATTAAACTCTTTTCCTCCAAAATCGTTTTTCATCTTTAATCCTACAAACAAACTGACTACAATTGCAACAATGGTAAACAATAAATAAAGTTTAATTACCTTCTTATTTTTTACAACAGCAAATAGCACAAAAAATAAAACAGCAACAGCAGTTGCCGCCCAAGCACCTCGCGAATAAGTAATTATTAAAGACCATACCATACATGCAACAATTATCATCATTAGCAGTCTAAATAAAAAGCTCAGCGATCTTTGAAAAGCCATTGACAATACAACAGGAATAGCAAGAACAAGATAAGCACCTAAACCATTCGCTGCTTTAAATGCTGCAGTAGCCCTGTCATTAAGGCACATTTCCTGCCCAGTAAAAATATCTTTGAAAGTAATATAAAACTGAATAAAACTGTCAATTGCAGTTGAGAACGCAGTAAATGTCATGACACCCAGAGCAATAAAAACTTGAGCTTTATTTGTAAAAACCTCGACTATTACAAAAAATATCAAGAAAACTTCTAATGTTTTTGCAAAAAGACTAAACAAAGACATTGCAGGAGAAACACTCCAAAGCACAGAAAACACACTAACAAGTAAAAAATAATAAATGGGCCTGTTTATCCCACTACAAATTGGCTTAAAGCCATTAAAAAACAATAAAACCTTACTGCCAAAGCTCATCGCTGTCTTATCTTTTTTGATAAAGAGCAAAACCCTTTTTATCATCCAAAAGAAAAAACAGAATCCAAAGCTACTTTCTATGGCCGCGTTACTGTAAGGAATCCAAAATATCAGCACATAAAAAAAGAACCTTATAGCCGAATCTAATTTTTCAATAAAATAATCTATTTTCATAAAAATAATAAATTCTAAGAAAGGCCCCTAATAAGCACCCTTACCTTTAAGTACAACAGGTATCGTTTGTAAAAGAATATTAAAGTCCAGCCAAAATGACCAATTGTTAATGTACCACATATCCCATTTCACTAGTCTTGCAAAAGAAATGTCACTTCGTCCTCTGATCTGCCAAAGGCCCGTTATTCCAGGACGAACCTCAAGACGCATTAATTGTCTTAAGTCCTCTTTTCTGATCTGTTCAATCGGAAGCGGTCGCGGTCCAACAAGACTCATATCACCTCTAATTACATTTATGATCTGAGGCAATTCATCCAAACTGTAACGCCTTAAAATAACTCCCAGCTTCGTTATTCTTGGATCCTTCTTCATTTTGAAGATCGGACCATCAACTTCATTCTGATCCAAATAATCACCTAACTTTGCATCCGCATCACTTACCATGCTCCTAAACTTCAGCATATTAAACTTCTTACCACCTCTACCAAACCGCTTTGAAAAATAAAATACCGGTCCCGGCGTATCCATTTTTATCAAAATCGCCAGAAAAATAAAAACAGGTAATAGCAGAAGCATCAGAATAGAAGACAAAATACAATCAAACAACCTCTTGCCAAACTGCTTGTGAAATCGTTCCCCATCGGAATATTCCAGGATCGGCACTATTCCAATATTGTATTTAAAGAACTCTCCGCTCATTAATTCAAAGCCCTGAGGGACAACACGAATAGCAATACCCATATCATTAGCCTGTTTCAATAACTTCATAAAAACTTTGCCTTCACTGTGGGTAGCAATATAGATCTTGCTAATAAACTCACGTCTTGCGATCTTAACAAAATCCGCACTTGTACCTAAAATGTGCGGGCCATTTTCTTCCGGATCATTCTCCTTAAAATCATCGAGAAATCCAATAATATTAATACCAAGCCCAGGTCTGCTTTTAATTTCATCAGCAAGCATTGTCCCAACTTTACCCGCGCCAATGATCAATGCATTAAAATTGTTATAGCCTCTGGAAACCATGTACTCAACAAGAAACCTCTTTAAAACCCTCCATATCGAAAGTGTAAGCGCAATAAAAGCTGCCCCAACAAATAAAACAGTTCTTGGAAATCCCTCGATCTTAAGAGCATAGATCGCAACAATAACCACTAGTGTTGAAAATATCACGGACCTCAAGATCAAACTGATCTCAAAACCCTCAAGAACCTCTCTTCTTGTCTGGTACAATGTTTTAGAATTTAAAAACAATACTGCTGTCACGATCCAAAAAACAAATAAAAATCTAAAAGGATTCGCTTGATTAAGAAAAATATTTGAAAAAGTTATTTCGAAAGGTAGGGTTAACTGCCTAATCTTACATGCGATAAAAATAGAAAAGCAAATACAGAAAAAATCGATTAGAGTATATGCAAATCTTACAACTTGTTGTTTATATTTATACGCCATTTGTTACTTTACCTCTTTTTTTACTGAGGAAACGATCTCTCAGCAAATAGAAAATGAACTTTGAATTTCCGATCAAATACCTTCGCCACAATCTCTTTGGTTCGGTACAAAGCCTGAAGAACCATTCTAAACCCGAACGCTGCATCCAAAAAGGGGCCTGCTTCTTTATACCAGCCAGAAAATCAAAAGCTGCTCCAACACCAACTATCACACTAGCATCAAGTTCGTCCCTATGATTATACATCCAAAAATCCTGTTTAGGTGACCCTAATCCCACCCATAAAATATCAGGCCTAGCTTCATTAATCTTAGAAATATTTTCATCGCTTTCAATTTCATTGATCTTTCTAAATGGAGGCGCCTCAGCGCCAACAATATTCAACCTCGGGTACATCTCCTTCATCTTGCTCACAAACAATTCGATAGACTCTTGTGTCCCTCCATAAAAATAATTCCTATATCCTTTATCCTGGCTTAACTCGCTCATAGACTGTAATAGATCGGGTCCATAAGTACGCTCAATATCCGCGCCCTTAGCCTTTCCTATCCATACCAGCGGCATACCGTCTGGTGTTGTCATCCCTGAACCATTGATAACTTTTTTATAGTTCTCATTCTCCTGACAATCAACGATCGTTGAAGCAGGCGCGATGCAAACATATTTTTTTTCTTTATTGTCTATCCAATGAGAAATTTTCTGACAAGCTTTCTGCAAGTTTGTTTCTGCTATTTTGACACCTAAGATATCTACCATGATCAAATTTATCTATTATTCAACTTTCTTGAATATTCTTTTCAAATAATTTATTAAACCAAAATTTTTATCGTTTGTCTATATTACATATCACCCCATATTTAATTATTAGAAACATTGCCTTAATTCCATCTTTCCAAGTAATCTTTTTGCCTTCATCATAAGTCCTGCCGCTATAACTGATCCCGACTTCAAATATCCTGCACCGTTTCTTTGATATCTTGGCAGTTATCTCTGGCTCAAAACCGAACCTATTACACTGCAAGGGTATAGACTTTAAAACATCACATCTAAAGGCTTTATAACATGTTTCAATATCAGTCAAATTCAAATTTGTGAACATATTACTCAAAAGTGTAAGGAACTTATTCCCCAAATAATGCCAGAAGAATAAAACCCTCTTTGATTGAGAACCAACAAATCTGGAGCCATAAACACAATCTGCCCTGGTATCAACCAGCGGTTCTAATAAAATTGGATAATCTGATGGGTCATATTCAAGATCAGCATCCTGTATAATGCAAATATCTCCGGTCATTTTATCAATAGCCGTCCGAATAGCTGCACCTTTTCCCATGTTCTTATCATGAAATACTGGAACTATCTTATTTGTATACTTGATTTTAAGAGATTCAATGATTGAACGGGTATTATCATTAGATCTGTCATCAACAATAATTATTTCAAGATCGGAAATACCTGCTACTTTTTGCTTTATAACTTTTTCAACTATTTTCTCAAGAGTCTTTTCTTCATTATAGGCAGGCATTAATACACTTAGTTTTAGCATAGGATTCTTTCTAATAATATTAAAAACAATATATGAAGATTTATAATAGGGCTTAATATACATCAAACCCTAAAAGGTTTCAACCCAAATTATCAGCTAATAAATTCTTCACTTTTTTTATATACCTTCACTTAATAATTGGTATAATAACCCAACGATTTGATAGAAATCAATAAGTTATAAATTTCACTAATTTATAAATATCACGAAAGGTCTCAAAATGAACTTTGCTCAATTCGGCATGTTTTTTGTTTTTTTAGGGTCAGTTTTTCTTCCTGGAGTCTATCTTCATTACTTTCTATCAGATAGGGATTCTTTCAAGATGAACAAATCAGTATTTCTTGGAGAATCACTTCTTTTAGGCAGCACACTTCTTTATGCTTCAATAATGATCCTTGGAATGTGCCATTTATACACAAAGTTTTTCTTATGGGGTGCTACTCTTATTAATTTCCTCTTTATTTTTAGCAAATATACCCGTAGACAGATCTGGGACCTTATAAAAATTGAAAAATTCAAATTCTCATTCCCTTTTACAATATTTGTTCTTCTCATGATCTGGTTTATATTCAGGAATTGCTTTTTTCTTGTAGATGTGGATTCACACTCAACTTATCTTCTTTCACAAAAACTTTGGCTTACGTTCAAAAAGACTACTATTGCAGATCCAGGAATAGACGCTAGATTTTTTATTCCACAATTTGATACTATTTTTTATGGGTTAGGGCTTTCCGTTTATCCCAAGGAAACCCTTTTTCCTCAACTTATAAACATATATTGGAGAGTCGTTTGTCTTATTTTGGTTTTCGGGTACACATCATACAGATTTAATAAGTATTACGGCCTTGCAGCCGGAATGTTTTTAATGTTCAATCTTCACTTTTATGTCTCAGGAGCGAATCACTGGGTTATCATGAACCCTGCAATTATTGCGTTTATCTTTGCCGCAACATACAGTTTTTGGGAAAGCAGAAGAAATTTGGACTTCAATCGTTTTTTCCTGGCAATAATTTTCTTAAGTCAATTGCCTAGCAATAAATATCAGAGCGCTTTTATATTCATCTTTCTTTTAATCGTCGGTATTTTTATTCAGCCTTCCCCGTGGAATCAGTTAAAGGAATTATTTTTCAACAAAAAAAGACTATGCTTCTTGATTGGTTTTTTCTTAGTTGCAGCTTTAATTCTTATCAAGAACTGGCTCGCAACAAAATTGCCCACCTTTCCGATTTTTGCAGGTAAATTCGGCATTTTAAACAGACACCCTCAGATGGATCAAATATTTAGGGCTTATGCACGAGGTGTTACTCTAAACCAATTCTTCAAATATGTAGGCTTTTTGTTTATCTGGGCTGGGGTAATTCCCGCTAAATATGTTTTTGTAACAATAATCTCAACACCCTTGATCATATTAAGATTATGGACACGAAAAACAATAAACATTGATAAAACCATGGAATTGCTTTATTGGCTTACCACATCAACTTTATGCCTTTTGGGGATCTGTTTGGTTACTCATCAAGACCCAAGATATTATGGCTATGCTATAGCGGTTTTTACTTTTGCTGCAATATTTTCAATAGATTTTATCGTCACCCAAGTTCTATGCATTAGAAACAAATTTGTGCTATGCACGCTTATCCTGCTGCTTGCATCCCAGGGCCATAGGATCTTTCTTGCAGAAAGAGGCTTCTTCGTTCTGCCAACTATTAAAGAAAATATTGCCGTTCTAACAAACAAACTACATACAGCAGATATTATCCCTAGATACTTCACTCATCAGAACTGGGCAATGATGGGATATGCTCAGAACCTGGATAAAGTTCAACGTTCAGCTTGGGATTATTCTCAAAACGGAACAAGCTATTCGCCATTTCTCGTGCCTATAAGACCTCAAATCTCCTTGTGGTGGACATCAATAATTAAATGGCCATCATATGCAAGAGAAGACCTGATAATTCGAGACCTAAAGACATATGGAATTGATTATATAATGAGAATAAAAGATTCAAAATTAGTTTTTACTCCTGTTGAAGAATATGCAAAAGATGCCGTAAAATTTGACAGGTTCCCGACAAAAACACAATTTGATTATGGATTCCCTGCAGAATTGACCGTGATCAAATATCAAAATAGGCCAAACCAATAATATGAATCATATTCAATTTGGACTTTTTGCTTTATTTTGGGCTTCAGTGCTCATATCGGGATCATACTTTTACTCTCACTTAACAGAAAAAGATCCCTTAAAGACGAACAGGTGCATAGCCTTAGGAGAATCCCTTCTTCTAGGAAGCATCATTCTTTATGGCTCACTCATGCTTTTAGGAATTATGGGGCTTTACTCAAAAACCTTTATTTGGGCTGCAGTATTAGCTAACTTTTTCTTTCTTTTTAAAAAAAGAACCCGCTCAGAGCTACAATCATTTTTTTTAAGAAGTTTTCCAATAAGCCTTCCATTTTTTGTTTTTATAATAATGCTTCTTTTGTTCATATATCGCAATTGTTATTTTTTAGTCGATGTAGATTCGCATTCCACTTATCTGTTGACTCAAAAGATGTGGTTAAATTTCGGCAAAAGTACGATTGGCAGCCCAGGTATAGATGCAAGGTTTTACATACCACAATTTGATACAATATTTTACAGTCTTGGATTATCTTTTTTCCCGAAGGAAACTCTTTTCCCCCAATTAATAAATACCTATTGGCGGGTAATAGCATTAATAATTGCTTTTGGGTACACAAGCTATAGATTTAACAAATATTATGGCCTTGCTGCTAGTATGTTTCTCTTATTCAATTATCATTTTCATTTTTCAGGTGCCAACAAATGGGTGATCATTAATCCTGCTATCATTTCATTCATTTTTGTCTCAAGTTATTGCTTTCTTGAAAGCAGAAGGAATAACTCAAACAACAGGTTTTTTTTAGCACTGATCTTTTTGAGTTTTATTCCAAGCAATAAATACCAGGGCATTTTTGTGATGTTCTTTATTTTTGTTTTTGGGCTTTTTATACAGACATCTTTAATAGAAAAGATCAAATCTCTTTTTGAGAAAAAGAAGAAAACAATTCTTTTTGCATTATTTGTTTCAATCTCTCTTTTGATATTTCTAAAAAACTACATTGCAACCGGGTCAGCCATTTTCCCTATACTCGCCGGTAAATTCCATCTTTTAAACAGGCATCCTGAAATGGATGAAGCTTTTAGGCAATATGCCCACGGTGTTGACTTTAGAACATTTGTAAAATATATTGGATATTTACATCATTTTTCAGAAGTGATGCCTGCGAAACGCGTTTTCTTTATATTAGTTTTATTCCCTTTGATCCTATTAAAAATACTCACAAAGAATGAATTAAACAAAGAAAAAACTATTGAGCTAGTTTATTGGATCTCTTTATCTGTTTTTTCTTTGTTCGGCATATGCTATGTTACGCATCAAGACCCAAGATATTATTGTTATCCAATTGCTTTGATGTCCTTTGCTTCTATCTATTCACTACACTATGTCCTGACTGAATGTTTTAGAATTAAGAATGTCGTTATTCTTTGCATGTGCATGCTTTATTTTGCTTCAAGAGGTTATAAGCTTTATAAAGAAGAAGGCGGATTTTACCATCTTCCGTTCTACAAACAAAATCTTTTAGTTTTAAAAGATAAACTGCATACGGCTGACGTCATTGATACATATTTTTTACACCAGGCTTATGTTGAAAAAGGATTAGAAGGAAATCAGGCTCTGATAGAACGATCCGCATGGGACTATTCTCAATTTGGCACTAATTATTCTCCATTTCTTGTCCCGATAAGACCTCAGGTTTCATTCTGGTGGACAACAATAATCAATTGGGAATCCTATGAAAGCGAAGAAAAGATCATAAAAGATCTAAAAGATTTTGGCATTGAATACGTTATGGGAGTAGAAAATGCGGAATTAAAATTCACACCTATTGCCGAATTTGCTAAAAAAGCCGTTAAATTTGACAAATATCCAAAAAGAATACAGTTCCCAGGGTATTTACCAGAAGAATTAACCAGAACAAAATATACCTACTAAATTTATAAAATAAAGAAGGAAGCCAATATGCAGAAAAAACTAGCAGAGAATATCATATTAATCTTATTATTCTTGAGTGTATCCTTTAACATCACATATTGGGCGATAGCCAAATATGATGTTAATACTGACATGAGTGCGGTGAGCGATGCGGAGTTCTATATTAAAATGAGCCAATATGACTATCAGAACGTACCTTATAGGTATGCAAATAGATTCCTTATGCCTTCTGTCGTAAGCTTAGTCAGCAAATGTTTAAATATAGAAAATTTGCTATCAAGACATTATTAGGATGTAGGAAGAAAAATGGTTCAATTAAATTTTGGTATTGTAAACATCTTATGCTTAACTGGAACCGCATTATTCTTTTTTTATTTCTGCAGGGATCTCAATTTCTCTAAAGCAGAAAGTATAATAGGCTGTTTTTTATTCTTTACTTCTTTTTTCGTTATAACTTATTACACAGTTCCATTAATAGATTCGATGGGCTGTTTTTTCGTCATGGCCTGCCTTTATATGATCAGGAAAGAGAACCTTTTTTGGCTATCTATTTGTTTCTTGTTTGGGGTCTTCACAAAAGAAAGTACATTTGTTGTATTGTTAATGATACTTCTTAACGATAGAACCATATTTTCTAAAAAGTTACTTGTTTGCACTCCTGCTATTTTTACCTACATAATCTTTTCTAAATTAGGTAACGCATCCTCAGGTCAAAACATTTTTAGCATAATATCAAATATCAGTCTACTAAGAACATATATATCTGTAGGTATTTCTTCAATAAACCTATATACGCTCATAGAAATAACTCAAACTTTTATGTTCATGTGGATATTGCTGGTTTATTCACTATTAAAATGCAATAAACCAATTTTTATCAAAAAACAACTTTGGCTTCTACTGCTTCCCTTCGTTGTGCCTTTCTTAGTAGGCACATCAACAGTTGGCAGAATTGCATTTTATTTATTTCCTATTGTAATTACATTGTCCCTTTTGGCCTTACGGGATATTTTTCGGTTCAACGAGCAAAATACATGATTCCAAACATATATGTCTTGAATCAATTTTTGCCTTATGATAGATTACTATCTCTTAATTTTAAAATTAACCATAATATAACTAACAAATGTCCCAAGGCGTATTTCAAACTTTAGATACATTAAGCTCATCAGATAAATACAATACCTGGATCTATAACAGTTTCAAGGATCACCTTAAGGGGACTGTTCTGGATATAGGCAGTGGTCTGGGCGATATTGTTAAACACTATTCGGGCAACAATATTGATAAGGTGATCTTAAGCGATTACTCAACAGAAATGATCGAGAATCTGAACAATAACTTCTCCAAAAAAGATAAATTCAGCACTGTTCAGATGGATATTCAAGGTGATGATTTCTACGATACTCTTGGAGCAGATTCAATTGATACAATTACATGCATAAATGTGCTAGAACATCTTAAATATGATCTTGCTTCTTTAGTAAATATGCATAGGCTGCTTAAAAATGATGGCAAGCTTATTCTTTTAGTCCCTGCCTTTCAATGGCTATATGGTTCACTCGATACTCTTGTTGATCATCACAGAAGATACTCAAAAAAATCTTTAAGTTCAGTTCTTTCACGATCAGGATTTAAAGTTGATAAATTTAAATTCATCAACTTTTTTGGAATAATAACCTGGTTCATTTCAGGTAAGATCCTAAAACATAAAGAATTTGATAAAGATGCATGCAAAAAGCTAGATAAACTTGTACCCTATTTAGAAAATTTTGAATCAATTTTTCATCCACCAATTGGACAATCTTTAGTTGCAATTTGTTCAAAAACTTAATTAGGAAAAACATGAAACTTTCGATTATTATTCCAGCATACAACGAAGAGAATACAATAGAAACCGTTGTGAATGCAGTTAAAGCCGTCTCTCTTCCTAAAAATATGGAAAAAGAGATCATTATCGTAAATGATGGCTCTTCTGACAAAACAGCCCAGATACTTGCACAATATGCAAATGACCCTATTATAAAAATATATCATCAAGAGAACATGGGAAAAACAGCAGCCCTTAACGAGGGAATCAAAGACGCCACAGGAGATATTATTCTTGTTCAAGATGCTGATCTTGAATACTGCCCAGATCATTACCCAATGCTGGTCGAGCCTATTTTAAACGGCGAAACTAACGTTGTATACGGTTCAAGATTTTTAGGAACTATAAAAGATATGAAATTTATCAATAGATTTGCTAATATTTCCTCTAAT
>JAHJCZ010000044.1 GCA_018812705.1 Candidatus Omnitrophota bacterium | reverse complement strand
AGGTAAAAAACAGAAGACATCTACTTTTTTTATTAATTAAAACAGCACTGACTTCTTTTGGAATTTCAGCTGGTCATTCTATAGAAAATTTTTCAACCCAGACCAACTCGCAAGCCCCGTCCCCTGTGTCACTCCTGCTTAATGAGCTATTCCATCGCCAACCATCATCACTCATTATATTAATAAGATATCCTTCCATGTGTATAATATCTCCCCATCTGACATTCTTTATCTCATCTGCAACCTCTTTTGTTGCTGCGACCAAATGCATATTTGAGCTATGATAACTTATTTCACGATGAGGTATCGGAGGTGGGATCTTATAGCGATAAGTATACCAACGATTTCCCTGGCTGATCCTTATTTCTTTAATTACTTCCGGATTAGACATCGGACCCCATCCTAATGCAAGGTCAAATGGAGCAAGCTTAGCTGCTCGACCAAAATAGTATCTCTGTTTACTTAGCACCATTGCATCAAGACTAAATTCAGCTAGTAAAGAGATCGAAACATCTTCGTATTTAAAACCCTCTCTTACAAGCAATAATTTTTGTTCAGGATTGGTAACAATGATCACTCCAGGAGCATTTTCTACTCTCATCCTGTTCAATTTACCTTGAACAAATATGATAAAAGCAACAGCAGCTATCGTTATAAATAATTCTTTTCTCATTTCAAATCCTGTGGAAAAAAACAATGGACAGTGCTTAAAAAACACTGCCCGTTGTTGATTTTGAAAAATTCATTTGCGTATTTATGCGCTCTTTTTCTACTACGCTTAAGAAAATGAAAAACTCTATTTAGAATTTTACATCTAATGCTGAAGTCATCCTATAATCATTTTTCTCAGTATCTCCATTAGGCCTTGAATTAAAATCATCGATCAGAGAAAACCTTAGAAAAACATTATCACTGATAGGATTCGTTACAGCAGTTTCAGAATGAATCCTGTATTCCGTACTGTCTTTCAAGGAAGGATACGCGATCATCTCCTGTGAAAGCCTCATATTCTTTAATTTCTTCTCAACAAAAGCCCTTGGAACGAAAACTGCACGTGTTTCATTTTTTGTATCATCCCTAAAATTGGTATATTCGGCACCGAGCCCAGCTTCCACCATTGCTTTAAATCCATCTGTATCACTGAACCAATATCCCAGGCCTACTGATGGAACAAACCTCTGATCTATGTTACTAAATCTATCATGGTCTCCATCCAGTTTGAGGTATCGATACCATTTGTTATTGCTTCCAAAGCTGGTTGCAGTCCTTAACATGCCATTGAATTTTCTAGCTGTAGACCTGTTATCTGCTGAAGAAAATACCCCGCCTAATTTGATAGTGTTTTCATAAACATCTCTCTTTTTACTCAGAAGAAGATCAAATGCCATATCTGTTGATTCGACATTACCACCTGACTGACTATATCCCAAAGAGATCTTTCTTTCCCACACAGAAACTGCATTTTTAACAATTTCCTGTCTTTCTGCCATCCTATCGACTTCTTTGCTTTTTTCACTCTTAACTTCAGGCTCATAGGATACTTGTTTCTCCTCATTAATTTCTTCAATTTCCTGAGGGACATAAACCTTTTCAACCTTTTTTTCCGGCTGGTCCTGATCTCTATCGTGTCTTCTTATAAATTCTTTATTAACAACTATCGGCCGGTCTACCCCGGTATAAACTTTCAACTCAAATAGATTTTCATCTATAACCTTACCTGTTATTCTGTCCCCATTTCTCATCAATATTTCATCAGCACAAACATAATTGCTAATAAGAACGATGATTGCTAAAAGGAAAAAAGATCTTTTTGTTAAGTTATTAGACATAAAATCACCTCTTTAAAATTTTAGTAATTATGCTGGCACTACAAAATCCAGCATCTTTTTTGCCCCGATCTGATGGCAATTGATTATCTCATCAGCCCCGGCCTTCATCAATTTTGCCTCATTATTAAGGTAATCGACTTTACTAACAATTTTGATCTTAGGATTAAGTATCTTTGCAGTCAAAACAATAAAAACATTTGATGCATCATCAAGCGTGGCATAAAGCAGCCTCGCTTTATCTATATTGGCTTTATCAAGGATAGTTTCGCTGCACGCATCTCCTTCAATAACAAGCAATTCCCTGTCTACAAGATGCTTTATTCTTAGAGGGTTGTTCTCAATGACAATAAATTTCTCTCCTCGGATTTCAAGCTCATCGATCAGGGTCTTTCCTACCTTGCCCCATCCACAAACGATAATATGATCTGTTATTTTACTTTTTTCTGTAGGCAATTTTAATACCTCCTCAATTTCTTTTTTAACAATAAGTTCAAAAAAAGTAGGAACAACTACAAAAACCGAACCAACTCCCGCTACTATCAATATTATAGCCAAGATCTTGCCAGCTGTCGTTACAGGAGCAATATCTCCATACCCCACAGTCGAAACTGTTACCAGAGTAAAATAAAAAGCATCGAGAACTGAGCTGATATTATCTTCCACATAATAAAAGCCTACTGTTCCCAATATCATTACAGCGACAAGTATACCAATGCCTATTCGAAATCTTACCAGGCTTTCATCAATCTCTTTGTGTTTCATAAAAAAACCTAATTTTTATTATTTTTTTTATTATATCCTCAATTACAAGCATTATAAAATGAATAATGATATTTTTATTACTATGCTACATGTTTTTATTATGATCGTATAAAACCGAAATAAAGCCCTCAACTGGCAAATATACTTCGAGCTTTTTTAAGGTGAGATAAAGGAAGATTCTTGCCCTATTTAGACATTAAAGTGAAAATTTTTTTACAAATTTATCAAAAACATTATCTGTTTCATGCAGCTAAGCTCTAAGTCCCTTCCGCAACTTTTAAAATAGAAGAAAAATAAATCTTTTATAAAACAGATTTCAATCATAGCCCAAAATCCCAGAATTATTATCAATACCCCTAAGATTGTATGCATATATTTTTCATTTAAATCTCTTGTAGTCAAAACACCTAAAGGAACGGCAATTGCAGAACCTAATAACAATGCTAGGAGCAATTCCCATTGAAATATTTGCTGAGAGAACATAACAGAAATGACTTCGCTAACAGACATATCCGCTCCAGAAATTCTTACTTGTGCTACTGTTATACTTATTAAATATGTTAAAAATGTTACTAAGCAAATTGGGACTTCCGCCAGTGTTGTTACTCCTACAGCATTTTTATGTTTCTGCCCAGCCATTATCTGTCCTGCTATTAAAACTGGCCCATAACAACATCCGCATATTCCTTTGTTAAATGAACTTAACATTCCAACAGCTATCATCTTAACCCAGGAAAATTTGAATTTTCGATTAGATAAAACAATAAAACCCATAACAAGAACAAGGATGGCAATATATGTTTTAAAAACAATTTGTGGCAAATGAATTGTTATTAAAGTTGCGAAAACTGCTGATATTATCCCAAATATGCTCATTATCAAAACAATCTTTAAATCCCTTGAACCTGCAGAAAAACAAACATTCTTGGCCTTATGGTGCAATACAGCAGCGGCAAAACCAGCGCAAGCTTGAGATAAAAGAATAGCAATAATAGCAACAACCGGATTAAATCCTAAAAGAAGCAAAACAGGTGAAAGGATCGTTCCGTATCCCATTCCAAAAGCAGAATCAATATATTCGCTGCCGAAAGCAATTATCACTAATAATAGGAATAAACCAACAGAAATCTCCATGTTCTCCTCCTAAATATACGATCAATTTACCTATTACATTTTTTTATATGGCTATCTAGGGATCTCGCCTCGGATCGGCTCATCCTCTATGTGCAAAAATCTCTCTACTTCTTGTTCAATATAAAGAGCCTGCTCGCTATTTGGCAAACTGTCTATAAGCTTAATATTCTCACCGGAAAGTGTCTTTGCATGAACCTCATACGTACAACTTGCGCCGTCACTGCTTCTACTGATATTTTCTTTTGAATAAAGCTGCTTTAGATCTCTCGAAGACATAACAATAGTCTTGAAAAAAGGTAATGGCTTATGTTTAATTTCAAATAACTTATTTGTTACTGTTATATAAGTTTTATTAACATACCCGGCAATAACAAAATATGTCAAACAAATACCTACCAAGGCATGCAAAGTCCCGAATAAAGCCATTATTATTTGTCCTTGTGTGATAGCTATCGTATACCACATGATCATAAATCCATCCCAAAACATACAAAAGAACGTAAGAAAAAATATCACCGGGCTAAACCACTTCCTCTCAATGATCAGTTTAGCAAAATCCTTTTTCATTAAAATACCTTTCGGCATTCCAATGTTTTCTCTTTCTTTATAACTCTCCTGGCTTGAAATAGAATCCAGCTGATCACTGCAATCAAAAATATTACTGCATGAAATACATTTTGCGATCCTTCTCTTTATATCTACATCTGCAGCAAATATCTCACTATTACAATTAACACAAGTGATCTTCATTATTCCCCCTGATCAAGAATTAATTTTAACTTGTTTGAAACACTCAAGAACCGTTTGTTTACTGACTTCCCCCGGATCAATACTCGAAGCATTCGCGGCACCACAAGCAACAGCCCAAGAAACACATTCTTCTAATGGCCTGTTTTTTATATATAATCCAACAAAACCAGCAATGAACGCGTCTCCACAACCCACTGGATTTTTTCTGTTTATTTTGGGAGGCGTTGCTCGAATAAGACGATCTTTATCATAAAGATAAGCACCTCTTGAACCATCTGTTATAACAGCCAGCTCAATGCCTCTTTCCTTAAATTCTTTTAAAGCTACACATATTTCCTTTTTCGACCTTATTCTCCTGCCTAGAAGTTCTTCAGCTTCATCTACATTTGGCTTGATCATAAATGGTTTTTCTTTTAAGCCGCGAGGAAAAGGTTCGCCGCTGGTATCAAAAACTGTCAAAACTTTTTTCTGCTTCGCCATTCTGATCAATTGGGCATAAAGAGAATTATACGCGCCAGGAATACTTCTTCCGGACAGAACAACTACAGAAACTCTATTTAACAACGCAGAATACTTACCTTTGAACTTGTTTATATCGGAGAGTTTTACTTTAGGGCCACGCTCAAGTATCCTTGTCAATTTGGAATTTTTAGTATCAATTATAGTTAAACTTGTTCTAACTATGCCATCGATCATTATAAAAGCATTTTCAATTTTTTGTTTTGCTAATTCATCTTTAATGTAAGAACCACCAATTACACCTAAAAAACCTGTTGCAATATTTTTAACTCCTATATGAGATAAAACTTGAGACACATTGATACCTTTGCCACCAGCACTAACAGACATACTCTCTTCACGAAAATCGCGTCCAACTTTAAAATCAGGCACGATCACCGCTTTGTCAATAACAGGATTTAAAGTTACCGTTAAAACACATGGTTTCATAATATTTTATTTCATGGATTATTATTGCCATTAGGACAGTGGAAAACCATTCGGCTCAACGAACGTTCCCTTCGGGCTGCGTCCGAATTTCGCCTAAGGTTTTCCACTGCCCTAACACTTCTTAGGTTCTTGATATTTTTTATTCATCAACGCTAATGATCATCTCTGAACTATTAGCGCGGATCTCGGGCACATACATCGCATGTGTTTGATTCGGCATGCCATGGAATGTTCCAGGAACTTCAGCGCGCAATTCATAACTTATGCGATGCTTTCCTTGCTTGAGTTTATCTATGAACATAACTGCTTTTTGATCGCGATACTCTTGATACAACCAAGTCTTGTTGTTAGTTACACGATCTTTATGATCTAGCTGATCAGCATATCCCCTGCCACTTTTTAATTCAACAGCTTCAAGGCCAGCCGGCTTATAATCTTCGACCACTAAATATTCATAGTGATTCTTAGAATCCAAAGTGATCTCCACTTTAATTCTATCCCCGCTATTGACATGATCACCACTTTGAAGTGGTTTCCAATCGACATCATAACCTTTGAGCAGTGTCTCTGCAGTATCTTCAACAAAATATTCTCTCTCGACAAAGACTTCATTTCCTTCAGCTGTTATATTTTCTTCAAGAGTGAAATATTTCAAATATCCTGAAACATAAAGAGAGCCTTTACCTTCAACAACAACCTCCACTTTATTATTTCCATCACGAAGATGATCATTATTCAAATTAATGATACGGTTAAAACTGAACACGTTTGTCTGATCAACATGTCCTTGCTGAGCGACTTCTCCATTAACAAGAACAGAATAATCAAAATCAGGAACAAGCTCTTCTGTATCTCTCAAATAATCTGCTAAACCAAGTATTGCAATAGCAGTGTCCCTGGTATTTTTCCAGCGAGCGCCTCGTCGATTCAATGCCATCCATTTTACTGCAGGCACAATATATTCGCTTTCAGGCAAAATATTCACTAATGCCTTAATTGCAAATGCAGTTGACTCAACACCTCCTTCACTCCATCTATAATGAATACCTGCCTCACCCCAATGAACAGTGCCATTCTCTTTATCCTCTTCGATGCCATTAGCCATATTCCTAGCTAAAACACCTGCCTGTGCCATATCATTGCGATAGTATTGGGATAACGCAAACAATGCTCTCGTATACGGATTGAGCTCCTCACGCATTACCCAGAGGCGAGCAATCTGTTTATCTTCGAACTGGCTTCGTGACTTTGCTTTTCCTAAAGAATGAAGCATCCATGCAAGCATGTCTGGATCATCTTCTCTTTCCACTAATTCATTTTGCAAATAATTAACTGCCCTCTGAAGAACATTGTTCTTCAGGTCAATTCCCGCTTCTTGTGCAAGACTTAAACCCCAAACAACATAAGCTGTCATAAAATGATCGCTATCTCCTTCTTTCCACCATCCCCATCCTCCATCAGAATGCTGGAAATCATAAAGGCGGTCTAATCCAGCTTGTGTCATCTTATTCAACTTTGACAGAGTTTCCTGCCTGTTTCTTTCCGGATGTGCTGGATCATTGCGAGGAGCCAAAACATCGCTAAGGTAAGCATCAACTTCATTCTGAGTAATCCCAAGATCTGTCATTGTCTTTTTAACAATAATTGCTGGAAGGAATCTGCTCATTGTCTGCTCTACACATCCATAAGGATAATCTGCCAAATACGGCAAAGCATCCAGCATTGCAGATGCCAATGATGGAGAAAGAATTAATTGCAGGGCTGTAGATTCCTCTATCCTTTCTTTCGGAACGTTAAGTGTGAAAACTTTTTTTGTCTTTTGTTCTGGAATACTTTTTGCAACGACTGACTCTGCAATGAACTTTTCAATGCCATGAGGAATAACCGGATATAGCTTGACCATAGCATCAGAATCTTCTTTTGATTGAGCTGTAACAGTTATTTTTGCCAAACCCTTTTCTTTTGCAACAGCTTTCCAGTCAACCCGCCTTTCACCTTCAGGCTCGACCTTGATCCATAAAGATTCATCATCCTCTACAGCAAGGCCTTTTGCATCAATGTTAACTTTTATTTCAAGTTCGCTATCTGTATAATTATGCACATTAGCTGAAATTGTAACTTCATCTCTTTCTACAAAGAACCTTGGTGCCTGTAATCTAACGATAACATCCTTTTTTGTTCTTGTGTCATGAGTAACATTTCCAACAGATGTATCTTTAGTCAATGAACGCGCTGTTGCCCTCCAAGTCGTCAGCGAATCAGGAAATTTCACTTTAACTACAGCTTTTCCTTCCTGATCAGTATTGATAGTTGGCTGCCATAGAACAGTCGAACGAAAATCCTTACGAACAGTCGCTTCTTTCAGTTCACCACCTTGACCTCCACCCGAAGGTATTGTAGATTCATCAGCATCCATCTTGTCAGACTCATTCCTTTTCTTTTCTTTGCTGAGCATCCTCGACGCCTTCATTGGTGAACGACTACCAGCAACTTCCGATTTCGCCATAGCAAAACCTTCCATCTCTGCATCCTCCATAAGCATATCAGCAGCTCCGCCAAACTGCGCGATCATAGGTTGTACCTGCACAGAATCTACGATCATATCTTTTCCACCTTTTCTTCTCTGCTCCTGCGAATATTCATCTATGATCGTATTTTTTTCATCAAGCACCAATTTTTTATACTGCCTATAATTAAAGCTTGATTGTGTTTGCACTGATTGATACCTTTTTTGGCCATAAAAAAATTGCCGAATATCCTGAGCATACTCGGATTGAATATAATAAACGCTTGAATCAACTATACCCAAAGAAACCTCCCCGACAACCGGCTTTCCATTCTTGTCAGTTACTTCTATATCAAAAACACCTTCTTCCTGAGGCCTATAAACTTCTTTATCTGATACTATTTTTACATTTAAGAATTTTTCATCAGGAGGAACTATTACTGGAAGATTATATAATTTCAATTGATGTTTTTCTGCTGACAATGCGTTGAAAAATATATTTGGAGTGAAATTTTCTTCAATCGGGACCTCAACTAATTTCACAGTTCCTTCTAAATGATACATGCTAAAATCAAAGATCTCATCAGCTTCAACTGATAACAACACCCATGTATCAGGATTATTTGCAACGAGCATTACACGTGCAGTTTCTCCTATACTGTATGTATCTTTCTCAGCAATGATTTGAACACCGCCATAACGATATCCAAGATCTTTGCTTTGCTCGGCGCAAACAAAGACATTCGTCTGGGATTTTATCTCTTTTCCTTTATTATCAAATCCAACAAAACTAATTTCATAGTAGCCATCCTGCTCAGGCTCAAAAGAGAATACAGCTTCTCCCTTTTTATCTGTTTTTATGAACTTATTAAAAAGCTCGCTTTTATCATAAGATGCCTCTCTCAACATTTTGCCATCTTGAACAACAGAATCTTTCCACCAGTTTCGAGAAACAGTTATCTTGCCTTCAGCTGCTACAGGCTCATCATTTGCAGTAATTGTCTTTATATCAACTTCTGCTTTATCTCCCGGCCTATAAAGATTTTGTTTTGGATTAAGATATGCATAAAAAGGAAATCGAGTAACTTTGATCTCAGATGTTGCAGTGATTTCACGTCTGCTTTGGTCAACAATACGAACCTCAATACGATATTTTAGGTCCTGATTCGAGTTCTCAGGGGTTTCAATGCTAAAAGAAGCTTTACCTTCGGAGTCTGTCTCGATCTTTTCTTTAGTGATCAGTTGGCCGTTATCATAATAATTATTGTAGGGATTATACATATCCTCGTAATACCAAGGATAGTCTACTGGCTTACGGTAATAATGTGAATAGCTCTGCTGGTAAACAAGATATTCAACTTCAGCCTCTGTAACAGCACCTCCAAAATAATATTTGGCATCCACTTCAATATCTATTACATCACCAAGCTGATATGTTGAAGGGCCTTCATCATCTTTGGCTTTCGGTTTGATCGTCACCAAAAATTCAGGGAGCTTATATTCCTCTAAACGAAATAGCGTTGTCTGACCGAGATGATTATTGAAATCCTGTGAATAGATCTCTATTCTATACTCTCCAAGAGTCGCCTTTTCATCCAGAATAAACTTATCGTTCAGTGAACCAAAGTCATTAAGGACATAGGCTTTTTCAAAAATTTTATTTCCTCTCGGGTCCATGATCCTTACCTGAACCGGCTTATTGGAAGGTGTATGGAATGAATCTTCATCATAACTTCTTAAAGCCGCTTTAAAGGATACTTCTTCGTCGGGCCTATAAGCCGGCCTATCACTATAGGCATAAAGCCTCCACTGCTCAGATGCTCCGCCATAAGAATAATAATTGCCTTGAGAAAATGCCTGCATTTGCCCGTCTGAAACCACTGCAAAGATCTGATGTTGATCATTATACCTGTTATTGCTTGTTAACAATCCAGACTTTAGCAAACCATTGCTGTCGGTAAAGCCTTCACCTTCAGCCCATCTCCAATTGCCTGAATCATCATAATATCTGTATTGAAATTTGATCTTTGCTTCTTGTCTCGGAACACCAGTATCGCTGTCAAAAGCATAGAACAAAGCTGAATGACCACCAGTTTTTGTTACCAATCCCATTTCAGTAACAAAAATAAGATCATAAGCCTTCTTTCCGCTTGCTGTCACAAGCAACAAGTAGGCACCAGGTTCAAGAACACCTTTTTTAAAATCAATTTTCTCATCACCTTCTTCTATCTGCCACTCTGCCAAACCTTTATTCGCATTATGATTCATATGCTTGCCGTCATTCTTCATGCGCCTTTGCCAAGACATTACTTTTGGTAAATAAGAATACTTTCCTGAATCAACGACCCTCTGTATCAATGTCTGATAATTTTCTATTCCTCTATGATAATCTGTTTCAGGCTTAGTCAGATCAAAAGACATTTCCTCAACGAGATCAATTTTATAAATATTGAATTGTGCAACTGAAATGTTTTTCCAGTTCATAGAAAACTGTATCTGCGAATCTGGAAGATATGTAAAGTTATTGCTTAAGCCTAACTGAGGATCAGTTATGTCTTTCATCCTTCTTCTTGCATCGTCAAGCCACTGTGATTGACCTCTTGCGAATTTCGCAAGCAATCCTTGGTATGTTTGCAAAGCATTTTTATAATCCTGTTTCTGCTCGTGATAGCTCGCTAAATAATAATAAGAATCATCTACCCACTCGCTATAAGGAGTATCTTCAAGAACTTTGTTAAAATATTCTACAGCCAAGTCTTTTTTATCTGCCGCATAATACTGATTCAAATAGCTCATCGCTAATGAATAATAAACCTTGGCCTTGTCTTCGTCGGATTTAACGATCTTTAAAATATCTTCATAAATAACAAAAAGACCATTATTTGCTGGCTGTCCTGGATCAACTTTTTCACCCAATTCCCTTACAGACTTAACATCCTGAAAATACCATCCATAATTCTGGCTTAAATAATCCCCCAAAGTAAACGTCGCCTTAATAAATCTTTTACGAGCAACTTCTATATCTTTTGATCCTGCCCAATATTCACGAGCATTGCTTAAATATTCCTTTATCTGCTGCTGATTCTGCCAATGGTTAACTAATATATAGTGTTCGGCTAAAGATTCACTTGCCTCTGCCCACCATATATCATGGTCCTCAGACTCGACCAAATTCTTTAGAGACGCCACCGCGTCCTCATATCGTTGCGTCTCTTTAGTTCTCCAGCTGCAATCTGCATATTTAAATTTTAGTTCTCGAATACTTTCCTTGGAAAGGCCTTCTTGCTTTAGAAGTTCTTCATAATGGCCTAAAGCGATCCTGAAAGATTTTTCTTCTCTTAATTGATCAGCTACTTGCAAGCCTTGATCAACACTTACGTTGGCTTTGGAAATATGCGGCAGGATCATAATAGCCGCTAATAATAAAATGATTGAAATTTTTCGCTTAAGAGTCATTTTTACCCCCTAAAGATTAAAATTGTTTTCTTTTTTTATTAAACGCCCATCACAAAGAAAAGTTACAGAAATAGATTATATCATGCAAGATAATAAACTCTCCAGTTTTATTTACATGTATTAAAAAGATTTCCACCAACCATTATTATAATTGCAATAGCCCCTACTATTTACTAATAGCCTATTTTACAGACTTAGAGTATAATCGATTAGTAGTAAGATTATTAATAAAGGCATAAGTTATGAATAAAGTTGTTTCTAAAAACAATCTATTTCTATCTTTCGAAACATGGGTATTCATTTTTCTAACCATTTTTTCCGTTTGTCTTCTATTTAAATTCGTGGATTTAACGCCACAAGTAAATTATCACACTTTCTTTTCATCCGAAGATCCGAACTATAAGGCTGACGTTGAAATATCACGGCTTTTCCCAAGAAACGATGATCAAATACTCATTAGTATTTCTGGAGATATTCAATCTGCTACATACCAGCAAAAAATGAAAAAAATTGGGAACTTGATCTTGGACCTTGAACTCGTAACTGACCTAAAAAGCATAGTGTCTGGGCCCAAAAGTGTAAAGGCAGCGATAAAGAGTCCTTTTTGGCAGCGACTACTTATATCTAATGGTGGTAAGTCATCCAACATGTTGATAACTCTTAAGCCGGGATCTTCCGTTGAGCAGCTTTCAAAACTTATCACAAAGATTGAGAACATAAAGAAGATATTCAATTCATCTGATTTTAAGGTACATCTATCCGGCTTTCCCTATATTGTTGATTTAATACGCAGGCACTTGAACACTGACCTTAAAATGTTTAGCTTGCTCGCTTTTGCAGTTTTCGGAGTAATAATCATCATTGTTTTTCACTCTTTGAGGATCTTGATAGGCATGATCATCACTTGTGTGAATACAGCTGCAATAACTTTAATGGTATCAAATTACTTTAACATTAAGATCGGGATATTAACTGCAAATTTAACGACCATAGTCTTTGTCCTTACTTTATCCCATATTGTTTTCCTTACTTACAACTGGAAACATCTTTATAATTTTAAAGACAAAAATCAAGCGGCCAATGAGGCAGTAAGAATAACTTGGCCAGCATCCTTCTGGGCAATGATCACCACTTTATTTGGATTTATAAGCCTGCTATCTGTTCCTGCAAAACCTATACGGGAGCTAGGCGCATCCGGCGCAATAGGAACAGCTATTGCATTTCTAATGGTATATTGCATCTACCCGGCTTTTTTAAGGCTTCAGGCACCTTTGCATGAAAAGTCGGATGACAATGTGAAAAGAATATTCACTATTGCTTTTAAATTTTTTGAAAAAAATCGATCGTTTGTGTTGATCAGCATTTTTGGCATTGTTCTTTTTACAGCAACAGAATTATCTAACCTGAATTTAGACCCTAGCCTTATCTCGTTCTTCTCACAGAAAAGCAATATAACTGAAGGCCTTAAGTACATAGATAAGCACGGCGGAAGCAATCCATTGATTGCAGTCGTTAAATCTAAAACAGGTGACCCTCTTGACTCAAAGGAAAGCCTCGCTCATTTATGGAAACTTCATAAAGAGTTTGAAGAGAATGATGATGTCGGCACTGTAATATCATTGCCCTTAATAGTAAATGAAGCCCGGCATTCAAATTTCTTTAGTTTCATGTATTCTAATAAAAAATTGATCAATGTAATGGAAAAACCTGCTTACAATAGCATCGCCGAAGGATTTATTACAAAAGACAGAAAATATGCCTTGTTCCTTTTTAGGATGAACGAAGAAGGCCGAAAAGATACTCGACTTGCAGTCATAAAGAAATTATCCAGGATCACCGAGAACAATAATATGAAACCTCATCTTTTTGGCGGGATTTATGCCTTACAAGGAAATCTTTCAAAACATGTATCAAAAAGCTTGATCTATGGATTAGTACGTCTTATTTTGATATTAACCATAATCGCATTATTAACTTCGCATTCTTTTGGAATAACGATAGGCATGACTTTTAGCATAAGCCTTGTTCCTTTATGCGTACTATGGATCATTGGCACTCTTAAAATCCCTATGGATATAATAGCTGCCCCTGCTTCAAATATTGCTATATCCATGGGAATTGATGCCATGATCCACATGACACACACATACAAAAGATTAAAAAAGCAAAATTTAAAAACCAAGAATACTTGGCTTATGGTTAGGGAAAAACTTTGGGAACCAATAATGACATCAATGATAATTGTTTCATCAGGTTTCGGAATTTTCTTCTTTTCGTTATTTCCGCCAACTCAAAGATTTGGCGGCTCTATCGTCCTCGGAACGATAATTGCAGCATTTAGCGCATTATTTGTTTTTCCTCTTTTTGCCAGTGATAAAGAACCAAAGATACCAAAAACAAAGAAGCCTAAAACGCCAAAAGAAGAAGCAAAAGACATTCTGCATCTAGCCCATCTATCAACACAAAGTTTGAGCTCTCGAAATAAAATAGATCGGAACAATAATTGAAAGACTTAAGAATTCTTCTAGTAATATTGTTTTTTGTTCTTATTGGAACAATCTCATTATATTCATTTAATACACGCAATAGCTCTTGTCCCTCTTCTTATGAATTTATCTCAACACCTTTAAATTCAGAAACCCCCGTCGAGCATTCGTTTAAAGATGGCTCCCTTTTACTTAAAGGCCTGAGGGTCCTATCAGAAGCAAATCCTGACCTGAAGATCTCAAAACCAGAAGATGCCTCAAAGATCAATAGCAGAATAACTAATTTTGATATCTCTTTACTCCCTCTACTTGAAAGAATACCAATTTCATTTTCATTAAACACTGATATAGGCATACACAGTTTATCCGAAAACGGAATTAAATATTCCTCAGAGGCATTCATTCCCTTCACAAGTGAAGGAAAGATAATGTTCAAGGATATCTTCGAGAAATACGATACTTCTCATTTATCAACACAAGATGTATCCCTAACAAAAGAATCGTTTATTCTTTCTCTTGATTATAGGAACAATCCAAAGAACATTGCCAAACTTCTCAGGCGAGGGCGAAAATCATTTAAACGATACCATAAATGCGGGTACAGCTTCCAGGCAAAACTTCCTGACAATAGCGTTAATATAGGCTCATTATATCTGCTTGTAAGCACCTTAGAAAAAATGCCGAACCTTCTTAAAAAAAACATTACCAGAGCAAGCTGGTATTGGATCTTCCGAGATGATGGAATTGAATTTATCAACAAAACAAATTTAAAAAGCGAATTCGTTAAGTTCACTAAAGATCCAAAGATCGCAAACTTAAATGAAACAAAACAGATCAAAGACCTGCTTAAGCACCACAAAACAATACTGCGCGGGAACATTATCCTAAATCAATTAGATAATTTATGCATTAATAATGCATCAGAGCTTTTAACTAAATATGATATTCTTAGAGCCTCTATAGAAAAAGAAACAAATGCTTCTTGCCCTTTGGCCATGAACAATTACCCCCTTTTTAAAGACATCTCTGCCAGAGAAAAAATATCCATTGAACAAATATCAAGCTTCAGATTTTCTATTAAAGAAATAGCACTTCTGCACAAAGCACGTTTACTGATCCCTAAACAATTGCTAAATAAAAGCCGCGATCTTTACTTCTCATACAGGCCCAGGTTCTCAATGTTTTTTACCGGAACTTACAACAATGCAAATACAACTTATGCATTAAGCCCATTTTCATTAATTGATATTACCAAGTCTAAACAATTAATATTAAACAATGACCTAAAACAAGAACTCAACGCTCTTAGTAATAACGAATTCTTGGAACTTGCTTTTGCAAGAGTGATCCTTCATGAGAAGGCTCATAGTATTTATATTGAACTAAGTGAAGATGTTAAAAAGGAATACGGTAGTATTTCGTGGGACACAAGCTCTTGGAATTATGATCGTTCGTCAAAAAAATCCAAAGACGCAATCAATTCAGAAAAAAACCATTTTCTGATCAAATACCCTGATTGGCCTCCGTTTGACGGGCATGATAGCTCTGAAGAAGACTTTTCAGACCATTTTGCTAATTACATGGTTCTTGGACCCATTTTTAAAACTGAAACAAAAAACAGCGCGCCACTATCAGCTAAATATGCTTTTTTGAAAAACAGCCTATTTGGTGGAATTGAATTTGAAAACAACTTTCGAATTCAACAATGAATACTTGGGATATAAAACTAACTAGAAAATTCCTTTTTTCATGCTTTGATAAAAGAAAAGCATTCCGCCTGCGATCATTAGAATACTTCCAACATTGAATTTACCGACATCTTCACTTTCGCTTGAACCTTGTAACAAAACAGATCTTTCTGGATTTTCCTTATCATAAAAAACATCAATAATTGATGAATTTCTAAAATTACTTAGAATATCTTCCAGCAATTCTTTGTTTGGAGTAAAATAATCATAAGCAAATAACTTGGTTCCTTCATAGCGAGTTCCATCAACAACATAAAAATATCTAACATCAGGATAGTAAAGGGCCTCATCAGTACCCTCTTCTACTGATCCCCTTTGAAGTATCTGAGAAAATTGCATATTTCCACTAACAGCCGGCCACGATTCTGTCTCAACTCCGACCCTCACTGTTTTAGCTGTTCCTGAAAAAAGAAAGGCCCCGCTGACTAAAAGTATTACTGCAAGAATAAGAATTTTATCCACAAACTACCTCACTTTAAGCACTTTATATTCAGGAGCGACGCTCCTAACTATCCCTACTGGAAAATTCATTTTAGAGTTTCCTGTGTTTTCACACACCATGCTATTGATCAACATTACAATTGTAATCAACTTGCACAAATATTCAACATACTTTTTAAAAATCAAAGCATAACCGATTATAAATATATTTTATAAAATATCCATCAGAAAGGTTGGCAGTCTCTCTTGTTAAGTTCCACAAGCACCTGCTTGAGACTTTCTATTGTCAGAGGAAAAATGATCTATCGCCTACTCTTTACTTTTTATAAACATCCAATGTGTGCTCAGCGATAACATCCCATGAGAAATCTTTTTCTGCAGCGTATTTACCATTATTACCCATCCATCTAGCATGATCAAAATTGCTTAGCAGCGTACCAAGACCCCAACCAACTGACTCAGGCGTTGGCGAAACCTTATAACCAGTAACACCATGCCAAACAAACTCGGAAGGTCCACCGTTTATAGTAGCAACTACTGGTTTACCGGCACTCCATGCTTCAAGAATAACAATACCAAAAGGCTCGTTTCTGCTTGGAACACAAACACAATCACAAGCCTTAAAAAGATCTCTTAAAATCCACGAATTCTGATGACCCAAGAACCTAGTTGCATGTCCAACACCAAGCCGATTTGCTCTGTTTTCTACAGAATTCTTGAGATTTCCATCTCCAGCAAAAACAAATTTTGTGTTTGGATAGTAGTGAAGAATACCAGGAATTGCTTCCACTAATATATCCGGACCTTTTTGTTCTGTCATTCGACCTGCAAATAAAACCACAGGGTCCATAGGATGAATCCAATATCTTTCTTTTATATAACCCGCATCAAGATCTCCATAAAAGTGGTTAAAATTCACTCCATTATAAACTGTATCAACTTTCCAATCAGGAGTATTGTACATCCACATTACTTCACCTTTTAGTGCATTAGATACTGTAATTACCCTGTCAGCACAAAAGGTTCCATGACGTTCATGATCACGAATACGAACTGAAGGGCCATTATAAAAATTATTTCCGCAACGTCCATATTCAGTTGAATGAACTGTCATTATCCCTTTTCGGCTCCTGCCCTGTTTGATCCAAACCATTGCATTGGATGTTAACCAATCATGTGCATGAACGATATCAAAATGAGCTCCCATATAATCTTCTGCTTGACATAAGCTGTAAGCAAAAGAACGACACATATTGTTAACTTCTTCAACAAAATCATTATGCCCAGAGAAAGGAATCCTATGATAATAGACTCCATCAACTTTTTCATTTTGAGCATGTCCAGGAAAGGCCATCCGCGTAAATATATGAACTTCATGCCCTTTTCTTTCCAATGCGCAAGCAAGCTCAGAAACGTGTGCAGCAATTCCACCAATGCTAATAGAATGAAGTGATTCCCATGCAAGCATGGCAATTCTCAAAGGTTGGACTTGAGGCTTTACCTCAACTTGAGGAACATATTCTTTAACAATAGTTTCCCTGACACCTGATAAGATTTCTTCATAACCAGTTGAATCCAATTGCGTTAACAACTCTTCAAACACATTATCTTGATAATCTGTCAACACCCTATTTTTTGTTTTTATTGATTTTCTCATTTTTCTTTTCTGTTCTGACAATAAGCTCATCTGTCTATTCTCCTATTTTCTTAAATACTTCTTTCCAAAAACAACATATATTTTTTATCATAAACTCCAATTTTTGTAAACACATTTATTTCAATGGGTTTCACGCTTAATTATCCCCACGTAATCTATTATAAAGGCTAATCACTATTTGTTACATTCATCTACTATTTGAAAATATATTTCTATCTAACACTTTATTTTAGCAATATTAAGAAAGGGCTTTAAGTATTGCATATTTTTTTAAAAAAAGCAACATTATGTGAACTTGCAACTATAAATTTTATCCGATTAAGTTCTCTGAACCTGGGTAGGATATTTTTAATTGGGCATCCGGATGCCCAATTCACCAGCCGGCTGTTAAATTAAGTACCCGGGTACTGAATTCAAAGTCGATCTACATATTCAAGAATTTTACTATATACAAGGGCAGGTTTTGAGTAAGGATGAAGGGGATCAATAATATCATGCTCCATATCAAGGTCTTTTGAAAATCTATACCATTCTATTGAAGCATTGGATTTTTTCCAACTTTTAACTAGTTCTTCCGTGCTTTTTGCATCAACAGCAATATCCAGATCATTTGTCATTACAACTATTTTCTTTGTTCGCGGGCCAGTTTTTTTCGCTGCCCTTAAAACTGATAATCCTAACCTTAAAATGTGCGCCATTCCATGCGTTGAAAAATGATGGTACATTGAGTACGGACACGGCCTATTATCTTTTTTTACAGGGTCCCACCAGAAGAATTGATTTGGGAACAGAAATGATACATTCACTAATGGTTTAATAATACCTGGCAAGAAATACCATCCAAAACTAGGAACAACTACGAACGCCTGCTCAACATCATCACGAAACTGTGCATTATAGGCGCTCATAACTCCGCCCATTGACAAACCAAATACCGTAACTTTATCACCAAGCCCGCAAGCAATATCAACTGAGATATCACAAACTTGTTTTATATCAGATATCGTAAGCTTTCCTATTTCTTTAGTATAAAGGTCATTAACTCCATTATAAGGAACTCTTGGAACGTAAACATTGTACCCTTTATCAAAGAATATTTTCGCCAAGTCTTCATATTGGCGCGGACAATTAGTATAGCCGTGATAGAAAACAACTGCTCTCTCACATTTTGCTCCATGTGTCATAAGAATAGAATGCCCATAGTCTGCAATATTATCAGGATCATTTGCAATATCTTGTTTGATATGATCAATGCTTTCCTTATAACTAAATTTTATTTTCGAATAAGACCGTAATGACTTTGTTTCGATAGGATACACAGTAAGACCGATAAGGAAGAGAATAAAGATTATAAATAGAACCATCAAGAATATCATAAGCAAGCTCTTATCTTTTTTTAAGGATAATTTTTATACTTGTCGAACAAGGACTTAATGCTTCATTCTGTAAATAAACCATTCTATCTGGTTATAAATCTCCCCATAAAGAAGCAACATATGACTCCAGCCATAATCTGAATACATTGCCTTGAATTCAGAAAAAGACATTCCCCCCACAATTACCATCTTATAGTAATTTGATGCATAAATATAAATACATGGTGCAACAACAAGTATAAGCAAGGCCCAAAAGAATAACATGAACAGCTTACCAGCTCGTTCTCCTAATTTTTGCCACTCAAAAGAAGTCATACTTGCACAGGTCAGCAATACAAACGCAAGGATCATAACCCAGAATAAATAGATCATTTAATCTCTCCTTTGCTTGATCATAATGAATTACACTATTCCTCGAACATCAATTTCTGTATTTTTTCATTTAACTCTAACAGCTTTTTTTCTCTTTCAGCTTCAGAAAGGTTCTTGCCTGATTCTTTAAAAAGTTTTATTTCTTCCCTTAACTCCATCATATCCATTTCTTTAATTATATCTTCAGTCTCTTTGTCTTCCCTATCCCTATAACTATTCTTTCCCGCGCTCATCATAATTATCCTTTTTAGAACAAGCTTGAACAATT
>JAHJCZ010000043.1 GCA_018812705.1 Candidatus Omnitrophota bacterium | reverse complement strand
TGGCATTTATCTTGCCATTAACTGTTTCAGCATTTCTTTTTTTTGCTATATATATGTATGTTTTCATTTCAAAATAACTATTTTGTTAAACGTTCAAAAAGATCACAATTAAAAGATTAATAATTTTTCAGATTCGACTTTTCGGAGGGTTACTCTACTGTTGTATTCTCGATAAACTTCCTAATAGATGAACGGTCAGCACTTGACAGATCAAGATAATAATTAACCATAGTATAAATATTCTCCATGCTATCTTCCTCTACCCTGCAAACCTTTGCTAAACATTCAATAGCTTTTTGGCTATGATCGATATATATCTTCAACTCTATGATCGATCCTATTTGAATTCTTTCTTTCGAGATAAATCTTAATCCTCCGGCACTAATATCTTCAGTAACTGTTGTATATTCAACACCGCTTGGAACTAAAAAATTAGGGTCAGTTGCATCGATCTTCAGAGGGCAATATCTTATCTCAACATGTTCGAACACTCTTGGGAAAATTCTAGCATCATATAAATTTTTTACCTCCCAGGTACTCTGCCTTTTTATCTTATCACCACGTGTAACGCGTTTTATTGCACCCAACCCTTCAGTTTTTGCATATGACATCTGCTCAGATTCAAAAGCCCTGTCACCTAAATGTTTTCTGTCCCGCTTCTTCCTTACAGCAATAAGATCTTTTTCCTCATCCTTTATAGTAACATTCATTATTTCGCTGGGTGTAGTTTGCCCTTCAAGCACAGCCTTCCATCCATTCTGCCTAAGAGAAACCATGCCTTCCTGCATAGCGATCCTCTTTATATAGTCTGCTCTTGGATACTCCAACACCGCTGTCCTGATAGCATCATTAACTCTAAGGATCTCATAAATAGCCATTCTTCCAAAATATCCGGTATGATTGCAATAGTCACATCCCTCTCCTTTAAAGATCTTTATATCTTCTGCTTGATCTTCTGTAAGGAATAGGGATCTTTCAATTTCTTTCTTTATCCCCGCTGGAACATCAACAACTTCTTTTTTACATTTTGGACAATTAACGCGCACCAACCTCTGGGCGACAAAAGCCTCAACACTCGAAGATACTAAATATGGCTCAATACCCATATCTATCAACCTAGTTATACCACTTGCTGAATCATTAGTATGTAAAGTAGAGAAGACCATATGCCCGGTCAGAGCAGTTCTTATTGCAATTTCTGCAGTTTCAACATCTCTTACCTCTCCAACCATAATAATATCCGGGTCATGTCTTAAAATACTTCTTAAACCATTAGAAAAATTAAAATCAACTTTTGAATTGACCTGAACCTGGGTTATTCCTTCCATTTCATACTCAACAGGGTCTTCAATAGTAATGATCTTTCTCTCGGGAGAATTAATTTCATTCAAACACGCATAAAGAGTGGTTGTCTTTCCGCTTCCCGTCGGACCGGTGAGAAAGACTATTCCGTAGGGATTTTTAATAAGGTCTCTAAATTTTTCAACGGTATCCTGGTTAAAACCTAATTTTTCGAGTGAAAAAAGCATGATCTTAGTAGGCAGTATTCTAATGACCATACTTTCACCCATAGGCGTTGGCATTGTAGAGATCCTAAGATCAAGATTCTGCTCTCTAGTTTTAACAACAGTACTTCCATCTTGCGGAAGACGCCTTTCAGTAATACTTAAATTAGCAAGTATCTTTATTCTTGATAATATCTGTGCAAGAAAATGTTTTAACTTATCCGACACATTTGCATCAACAAGAACACCGTCAATTCTATACCTAAATCTAACTTTATCCCTATAGGGTTCAATATGAATATCAGTAGCGCGCTTTTTAAAAGCTTCAAGTATTATTTGATTTACAAGATTTGAGACCGTCGGGTCCTGTGTCTCTCTTTCAATATCTTCGATCCATTGAACATCTGTTGCAGATACTGATGCTTTTCTAACTGGATCCTTCGAAATGATCTTATCAATAGTGTCAGATGTAAAGCCATAATACTTCTTTAATGCATCATTAATTTCACTTTCTAGTGCGAGACAAAAATTAACATTAACACCTAAGTTCATCCTGATCTCATCATTAAGAATAACATCGATCGGCTTTGCAGAAGCAACCGTTATAGTATTATCCTCATATTTAACAGGCATAATTTTATAATACCAGGCAAATTTAACGGGGACTTTATCAATAACTCCTTGTTCAACATGGATCTTGGTTAGTTCAACTGATTCTAGATTTAAGCCTTTAGAAAGAGAAACAAGGATCTGCCTCTCTGTTACAATATGATTGGACAGAAGATACTCTTTTAAAGACATGCCAGCATCTTTAGCAATTCTAGAATAATCTTTGATTTCTTCGTCGGAAAGGTTATTATTGCTTACTAAATTTTCCTGCAGTATTTTATCAAATTGCTTCATCATTACAGCCTCGGAACTTTACCGATCATATAAAAATCTTCTTTTCGCAGCTTATCAAAATCACCCGAAATGATCTTAGAACAACCTTCAATATTCTCTTCGATAGTAACATACTCGCCTTTCTTGCCAGTAAAGACCTCGCTAACATGGAAAGGCTGTGTCATAAAATTGTAAAGCTTTTCTGCACGTGTAAATACTTTTTGGTCTTCCTTATTAAGTTCTTCAACGCCAATAACAGCAACGATCCTTTTTAGACCATTATGCTTATTAAAATGCTGGATAACTTGCTGAGCTACATCATAGTGCTTTTTTCCTACAATCGTTCTATCAAGGTTAGTACAAGCACTTTGAAGAGGGTCAATCGCCGGATACATACCTCGTTGAACAAGATCTCGAGATAGAACTATCATACCGTCGAGATAACTAAATATTGCAACGACAGCTGGATCAGTAAAATCATCAGCCGGAACATAAACAGCCTGAAAAGCTGTGATAGAGCCTCCCCCTTCAACTGAACGTATCCTTTCCTGAACAGCACTGATCTCAGAAGCTAATGTTGGCTGATAACCAGTTTCAGCAGGAACACGGCCCAGAATTGTAGATATCTCCTGCCCTCCCTGGATATATCGGTAAACATTGTCCATAAAAAGAAGAACATCTTTATTCTTTGACTGCAAGTATTCAGCTAAACATAAACCCGCATTAACTACTTCAGCACGAGCGCCAGGAGGCTGATCCATCTGACCGAAAGCTAACATAACGTTCTTAAGAAGATTACTCTCTTTAAGCTCAAAATAAAGCTCATTTCCTTCCCTAATACGCTCTCCAATACCTGAAAAAACACAAGCACCGCCATGTCTTTTAACAATATTATTAATAAGCTCTAAAATAACAACTGTCTTGCCGCAACCAGCACCTCCAAGGATACCTGTTTTACTTCCTTTTACTAGGGGAAAAAGAAGATCAAAATATTTAATACCTGTCTCTAATACTTCAAATTTTTCACCTTTTTTATTCGCTAAATTAAAACCAATGGACTTCCTTAAGGTTCTAATTGGAACACGTCCTGGACAATCAAATTCGCCATCATTATCTAATGGGCGGCCTGTGGCATCCATAACTCTACCGAAACAACCATCACCCATAGGAATAGTAATAGACTTATTAGTGTTGTAAATAGTAGAATTTAGCTGCAAATTAAGAGTATCCATCAAAGCAACGGTTCTAACAACGTTCTTGGACAAATGCTCAGCTGTTTGTAAAACAACTTCTAACCCATCAACTGTATAAGCCTTGATAACATCATATAAAGCCGGCATGTCTTCAGGGTTATCAAACCAGCAATCAGCAATTGGTCCCTGGACACTTATGATCCTACCTAAACGAGTTCTTTCTTCTTCTTGATCGGGCATAGTCATAAACTTTGACTTGCGCCCAGGTTTAAGCACATCATCTTCCTTTATAAAACCGTCTGATATATCTTTTGTTTTTGCCTTCATAGAAATGCTCTCTTCTTTAGTATCAGATATTTTTTCTTTCTGAGCTGAAACATGTTCTGATTTAATCTCTTCGCCAGAAGGATCTTTTAGCTCATCTTTTTTATTTTCATTATTTTCCAATTGATTCCCCTTTGCCTATTTCATAGTCATCATTCTTGCAGAAAATGTTTCGCGAAGACTTTTATCAATATCACCTTTTTTTGCCTTTATATATTTCATACCAACTTTTGTTCTTTCCTTCTTCATTTTATCAACACTATCTTCAAGGAAACTTGATTGTGCAGAAGCTGAAGCAATGATCGTATCAATAAATATTTCATACAATCTGGTAGATACCCATAAGTTCGTTAAGATCCCGATGACTTGCATAGGATCAGATTCTTCAAGAACCTCGTCAAAAATATCTACAAACTGCTGCTGCTTCTTTAAAAGATCAACACATGGCAATACCTGCACCACTTTCCTCAATTGCGTATCAAACGATTTTGGCCATGCATAAACAACCATGACCTTACCAAGCCTGTCATTCATGATCTCGTCAACCAAATAATCCTTTACCATCACAACCGTTTCATAAATACCTATCGACTCCATATTATTAAATGCTCTAATATTTGGATCAATTTCTTTAAGACGTAATTCGGCTTTGTTCCCAACCGCAATGAATTTTACATCTTCATGTTTGTCCTTCTCTTCAATAGCTGCTCTCAATATCTTGTTATTGAATTCGCCTAAAAAACTACCTTCAATAGTGACTGCCAATATCCCAACTTTTTTGTTATCATTTTCGATCATAGGATGCTTTTCTTCAGTTAAACTGATCATCCTAAAGAACTCAACAAAAGTCTGACCAAATCTTCTAAACTTATTCTTCTCATTCATCAAAGTAAAGAGCTTGTTGTCTGCAATATCCTTCAATGTTTGAACAAGTTCAACCATCTCCTTTACATCTAACAATTCCTCTTTTACTTTATTTGCTTTACCCATTTAGAATTACCTTTTGCTCTTAAGAATTTATGCCGATACTATCCATATTAAAGATCAACAGTCGCTTGCTTTTGTAAGGCTAAACCCTTTTCAAGTATTGACTTTTTGATGCTTCCATCTAAAGCCATACTACCAAATTTCAAGAGAACTCCTCCGCCGATCTTTGGATCTGTAACCAATTTGACATCAATCTTCCTATTCATTTTCTTTGAAATAATATCCGTTAACTTTTCTTTTCCCTTAGCATCAAGAGCAGCTACTGTTATCACATCAATACTTTTTATTTTATCGTCGATCCTGCTCATATCCGTATCTTCAAGATTAGACAAAAACTCACTTATCAAAACTTCATTTAAAGCCCCTTTTGCATTTTCACTTAATATTTCATTAAGTATTTCCATGCTAAAATTTATCAGCTTCACATCAAAATCAGCTTGGATCTCTTGACGGATCTTATCTTTAGCATTTTGAGCTTTAGTAATGATTTCTTCACCTTCTTCTCTTGCTTTGGAGACGGTCTTATCCCTTTCAGCCTTAATTTCTTCATCAGCTTCCTGCCGCAATTTATCAGTCAATTCCTTAACTTCTATTTTTCTTTTCTCCAGTTCCTCATCTGCATCCTTTATTTTCCTGCTCAATTCAGCTTGTTTTGCATTAGCCTTACTAATTTCATCATTAAGGCTGTCAATTGCCTTCTGTTTGCTTGTATCAAAAACTCGTTTAACAAAAAATAATATAGCTCCCAAAAGCAGCCCGACTAGAATAAAAAACTTTAAGATCAATTCCATATTAATTAACTCCTTTTATAATGCATTTTAAATACAAGCTTTAAATATTTTCTATATAGTTCGTTAACTTTCTCACTGATGAAAAACATTGTAAAACATGATCAAAAGCACAAAAGTTATGATTTCTGTAATGACCAACTTCCATACAATACTCATTTGTATCGCAGGTGTTTTTGATGGATATCTTCCCAGATCCCCGATCATTTTATTTCCTAGCAGGGCAACTATGATACAAGGAACAATAATTATAACTCCATACACACATGCAAAAACAAATGCTTCTCTCCATAAACTAAATTCAACCATTATTAATATTCCCTAAAATCAGTTTATTTCCCAAAAAGCTGAAATATGACCAAAATAGCAACTATAGATATACCCTCAACAAAAATAAGCATAACGACCATGCCCATAAATATTTTCGAAGCTGCGGAAGGATTTCTCGCTAAAGCTTTGACAACTGCCCTTCCTAGAACCGCAATAACAATTGCCGGTCCTAAAACAGCAATTAACATAATCCCAACAATAATGAATGTTTCTGCTATCATAAAAGTATCCTATTCGTAATATTTAAAATTCGTCTTCTTCTTGATCAACGATCTTCTTTTTTATATGTTCTTCAACCATGATTGTACATTCATTCGCAAAAAACCTAACAACTCCACCGTTAATTGGTATCCTTTCCTTCATATCGATCACAACATCACCTTTGACTAAAACACCTAACAAAGGATAATGATATGCCAAAAGCTCATACTCTCCTGTATCGCCAGTAAGAAATACTGATTCAGCTTCCTTTTCATATATCAATCTATATGGACTGATAATTATACATTTAAACTTTTGAGAGAATTGAACCATATTAATTATTCATTTTGAGATGTTGCTTCTTCTAGGATATCTCTACCAATGTTCGATAGAATATCAGTTTCTTCCTCATCTTCAATCACTGACCTTATTCCGGATGTACTCTCAAGATATGCCTCTATAATTTCATTAAAACCGCTTTCAATTTCTTCATCCATCTTTTTTCTTTCTCTCAATATTTTAATGATCTCAGGATTAATATCTTTTGCAAAATCTAAAATATTAAGCTGAAACTGATCGACAGCTTCTAAAGTTGTTAGCTTGTGTAAATATTTTTTGTTAAATGCATATAAGATGAGCACTAAGGATTCCATTGCCACCGGACTGTCTTTATCTTGTCTTAATACACATCTCAATATCTCCCCGCTTCTAAGCTGCTCTAAAACCTCGTCTGATTGTGAACCTGACCTTAACTTAGACAATCTTTCTAACTCTCTAAACTGCAAAAATTCAAGTCGCAAAGGTCCACTAAGCTGCTTAATGATCGGCCACTGAACCTTAGTACCAACACGTGATACAGAAAGTCCTAGGTCCAAAGCCGGTTTTTGGCCCTCACCAAAAAGAGCGGAATCAAGCATTATTTGACCATCGGTCATAGATACCAAGTTGGACGGAACAAAAGCTGTCAGGTCGCCCTCTAGAATTTCAACAATTGGTAAAAATGTCATTGAACCTTTACCATGAGCCTCGTCTAAATAACATGCACGCTCGATCATCTTAGAATGCAAATAGAAAATATCACCAGGATAAGAATCTCGTCCTGGCGCTCTGCCTAACAACAAAGAAATTTCTCTATAACACCATGCATGTTTTGTAAAGTCGTCAAAACCAATAAACACATGTTTGCCTCTATGCATGAAATATTCCCCGATAGAGCAAGCAACATAAGGCGATAAATACTGTTGCCCTGGAGGACTTGATGACGGCGCTGCAACAATAATAGTATAATCAAAGGCATCATGATCCTGAAAAAGTTGAACAACTCTTGCAAGCTGTGATCTTGCTTTACCTGTAGCTACATAAATACAGATAACACCTGTATCCTTCTGGTTTAAAATTGTATCAGTAATAAATGTTGTCTTTCCAGTCATTTTGTTCCCAAGAATTAACTGCCTTTGCCCTAACCCAACAGGTATCATTGAATCAAGGACTTTTGTACCAGTTTCAAGAGTAAGACATAATGGTAGTCTTTCAAGAATTGCAGGAGCTGCTGGAAAGATTGGATAGTATTCATCCGGTTTTATTGGACCCAATCCGTCAAATGGCTCACATAATGAAGTAACGATACGTCCTATAAAATTTTTACCAACAGGCACTCTAAAAGGCTCCAGAGATGCCCTTGCTTCATCACCTGTTCTGATCTTAGATGCTTCCTTTAATATAAGAACATTTGCTTCCTCTTCATTAAAACCTAATATCATACCAATGGATCCATAACCAAAGTTGATTAGCTGTCCATTAATACAATGGTTTAAACCAATGACATTGATAATACATCCACGAATACTTTTTACATAACCAACTTCTGTATACTGTAATTCTGCCACGCTATATTTCCTCCTAAAATAATAATCAAATTACATAACAACATTTCAATACAATTAATAAATTTTCTTTATTC
>JAHJCZ010000042.1 GCA_018812705.1 Candidatus Omnitrophota bacterium | reverse complement strand
TATTATATTCTATATTTTGAATTGCATTTCATGAAGTTTCTTATAAAGTGGGCAACTTTTTAACAACATATCATGCTTTCCAATGCCTTCTATACTACCTTCATTTAGAACGACTATTTTGTCAGCTTTGATAACAGTAGCTAGCCTGTGAGCAATTGCAACAACTGTTCTTCCCTGCATAAGCTTATCTAAAGCTTCCTGAACGAATTTCTCAGATTCAGAGTCGAGCTGAGAAGTTGCCTCATCCAATATTAAAATAGGTGGATTTGCTAAAATAGCGCGTGCAATACATATTCTTTGCTTTTCCCCACCCGAAAGCCTAAAACCACGATCACCGACTATAGTATCATAACCTTCAGGCATCTTCTCAATGAATGTATGAGCAAACGCTTTACGTGCAGCGGATTCAATTTCTTCCTGTGATGCCTCATGATAACCATATGCAATATTTGCTCTAACAGTATCATTAAAGAGAATGCTTTCTTGAGTAACGATTCCAAACTGTTTCCTTAAGGAATGAAAACTAGCCTCTTTAATATCAACGCCATCCATCTTAACCACACCTTTTATTGGATCATAAAACCTTGGCATTAAATTAACTAGCGTCGTTTTACCTGTCCCTGTTGGACCAACAATAGCGACTATTTCACCTTTTTTAATTTCAAGATTAACACCTTTTAAGACAATCTCTGATTCATTACCATAGTAAAAATCGATATTTTCCATCACAATTGAATCACTTAACTCATTTAACTCTATGAAGTTTTCCTTCTCTTTAACAGAAGGTTCTTCATCAAGCACAGCATATATCCTCTGATTAGCTGCTAAAGCTTGCTGGATCAACGCATTAACATTTCCCAACTTCTTAATAGGTGAAATAATCGACATTATAGATCCAAAAAACAAAATAAACACACCAAATGAAAGATCTCCTTCCATAACACTACGGCCAATAAGAAATATAATGGCAACTCCGCATACTGCCCCAAATAATTCGGTTAAAGGTGCAATTACTATCGTCCTTTTAATCGATTTCATTTTTATTTTGTAAAAACCATGATTCTCACTTTTAAACCTTTTTGTCTCGTAATCCTCATTACCGAAAGCCTTAACAACCCTTACTCCAGAAATAGTCTCAAGCAATAATGAATTTATATCGGCCATTTTCTCTTGGTGACTTTTTGAAAGTTTTCGAAGTTTCTTCCCTATTTGATTAATCGGAATACCAATAAGCGGGAAAACCACAAAAAGGACAATTGCAGCTTTAGGATAGATCATAAAAGCTATCACCACATAAATAAATATCAAGAATACAGATTTGCAAAGGTCTGTCAATCCATAAGACACAGCATTTTCGATCATATTAACATCATTGGTTATTCTAGAAATCAATTCTCCTGTACGTTTTTGACTAAAATAATCCAAAGAAAGATTTTGAATTTTCTCATAAAGGCTTGAACGAACATCCCTTATAACTCTCTGAGACACATCACCCATAAGATATTGATGAGCAAATACGAAAACATGCTTAATTACCATTGCAATAATAACAACCACAGGAAAAATCCAGAACATTGTCTGTGGTTCAATAGTGTTCAGTTTATCAATAAAATTACTAATAAACTCTGGCAAATTGCCAGGCGTTGCAATTTTCTTGTTATTGAAAATACGATCGGTCATAGGCACCAATAATGACAACTGGAACCCTTCAAAAAGACTAGCAACAAACATAGTAAAAACAGCTGTTGAAAATAGTCTTCTATGATCCTTAAGAAAGCTTAATAATTTAAAATAGTTATTCATAATTGCGCGATAATAGCATACTGATTGACTTTTGTCGAGGTCTTTGTTATTGTGTTTACCATGAATAAATTAAAAGTCGCAATAATCGGGATTGGCCATCTAGGCTCTCTTCATCTTAAGGATTACAACAATCTTTCATCTCTTGTTGAGATAATTGGGGTCTGCGATATAAAGGAAGACCGCGCTACTAGACTTGCAGATCATTACAACGTTCCCTTCGTAGAAGACTACAAAATGTTAGTTGGCAAAGTAGATGCTGTTAATATATGTGTCCCGACAAAAGATCATTTTGAAATTGCAAAATTCTTCTTAGAAAACAATGTTCACGTCTTTGTTGAAAAACCGATCACGACAACAGTTGAGCAAGCTGACAAACTTATTGAGCTTTCAGAAAAGAACGATCTTAAGCTGCAAGTCGGTCATATTGAACGGTTTAATTCAGCATTTCAATCAGCAAGCCACTTTCTAAGCAAACCTTTGTTCATTGAATGCCATAGGCTCAACCACTTTCCAAACAGGTCACTAGATATTGGAGTTGTTATGGACCTAATGATACATGATATTGATATTATGCTCGGGCTGGTTGACTCACCTATCAAAAACATTCATGCAGTTGGTGTGAATGTCCTAACTCCTATGGAAGATATAGCGAGTGTCAGAGTATCATTCGAAAATGGCTGCGTTTGCAACCTTACCGCTAGTCGTGTTTCAGAGGATGTCATGAGAAAAATAAGGATATTTCAAAAGGATTCATATATCTCACTTGATTACATTAAGCAAGAAGCCTACATTTACAAAAAAAGTGAAAACAATATACTCAAACACAGTTTGCCAATTGAACGCGAACAACCTTTGAGAAAAGAAATAGAACATTTTATAGAATGTATCAATGAAAACAAAACCCCTCTCATTTCCGGGAAAGAAGGCAGAGCCGCGCTTTTCGTAGCTCTTGAAATAAGTAAAAAAATCAAAGAAAGAACTGCGCTAATTAATGGTCAGGCTGACTAGGCAAACACTTTCTTTCTGAGATCATATCCAATTCATATTATGATAGAAAACAACAATAAACATATTATCATAGTCGCCGGTGAAGCTTCGGGAGATATGCACGGCTCCTATCTTATTAACGAAATAAAAAAGATCTATCCCGATATACGATTTAGCGGGCTTGGTGGAGCACAAATCCAGGCAAGCGGTGCTGAGATCTATTACGACCTAACAAAATTGGCTGTTATCGGTTTTTCCGAAGTAATCAAACATTACAAAGAAATCAAAAAAGCTTTCAATTTAATTTTAAAAGTTATCAAAGAATCAAAACCTGATGCTGTAATCCTCATTGACTATCCTGGCTTCAATTTAAGATTAGCTAAAGAAATTAAAAAACTAAAAGTTGACACAAAAATTATTTATTATATAAGCCCTCAAATCTGGGCATGGAAAAAGAACAGGATCAAGGCAATTAAAAAGAACATAGACAAGATGCTGGTTCTCTTCGATTTTGAGGAAAAAATTTATTTAGATGCAGGCGTAAATGCTAAATTTGTTGGGCATCCACTTGTTGACGAAGTGAGATCTACGATCGCAAAAGAGACCTATCTTGAAAACCTCGGCCTATCCTTTTACAAAATGACAATAGGACTTCTCCCAGGCTCTAGAGAGAAAGAGGTTCAGCGCCACTTACCCTTAATGCTTGGAGCCGCAAAAATACTGAAAAACGATTATCCAATGATGCAATTTATTGTTATAAAAGCGCCGACAATAAACGAATCGTTGATAAAAGAATTCCTGCCTGACAATCAGTCTCATATAAAGATCGTTGGATCAAACACTTATGATGCCATTAATTCATGCGAATCATGCATGGTCGCATCCGGGACAGCTACCCTTGAAACAGCTATTCTTTACAAACCAATGGTCGTTGTTTACAAAACCTCTTGGTTTACTTGGTTATTAGCGAAATTGTTTTTAAAAATACCTAATATTGGATTAGTGAACGTTGTCGCTCAAAAAAGGATCGTGCCCGAGTGTATTCAGCAATCAGCAAATCCTAATAAGATCGCCTGGGAAATAAGTGAGCTGTTCACGAACGAAATCCGCTTAGCAAATATTAAAAATGAATTAAGAAAAGTGAAAATAGCACTGGGAACAACTGGTGCTAGTAGAAATGCCGCTCTAGAAGTGATCAAGGTCATACTTCCTTCTGAGAACAATTAAAACAAATCTTACAAAAGAATTATCTCATACTTCTTAGTCTTCTTCTTATCGAAACCTGATTGCTTGGAACATTTTGATTAGGATATGAAGCAGCAATTACTTGATTAGAACGTTGGCTAGGAACTACCGTCCCAACACGTTCCTTTACAACAACAAACCCAGGTGCTTCTGCCGCAGTCCCAAACAAAGTGCCTGCAAGCTCTTTGAAACCTTCCGCTTTAAATACTGCAGTCCATGACTCATACAATTTATAATAATCTGGATGTTCTTGTTTTGTAAGTTCTAAAACTTCTTCGTTTTCAGATAGTGCCTTATAAGTTCTTACAATTATCTCTCTATCCTTTGATTTTACTGCCTCAAAAAACTTATCAACAAGCTCCGGTAATGATTTAGATGCTTCAGCAAAAGACAATGACATACTTACAAGAGCAACTAAAATAATAATTATATATTTTTTCATCATGGACACCTCTTTTCCTTGTTGATTTATTCTAAATCTAAATAACTTGCTCGTCAACATAAACATATTATGAGCAATCTTCAGGACAATTACAGCTGTCTTCAAATTGGTTGCAAATACCATTTCCGCAAGGGATACAAATAGGCACACTGTAAAGAGTGTTAGCTCCGATCATATCGCAAGTACCATCAAAAAATCTCTCCCCGCATCTTTTAACCAAACCATAACAACACTCAACTTTTTGCCCCGCATATGAAATGTTGCCACATTCAAAGGGCTCATTTATGAGCTTGTGATAACAAACATCCTCACCGCTACAACCTTTGAGTATTTGACAACTATCCAAAGGACAACTCTCAGCATCTATTTCTGCACATTCTTTTGGATAACAAACCTTTTCACAATCATCAACAGCTAGACCCCCAACACATTCCAATCTGCAAACAGCTTGAGGGCATTCTTTGGTTTTTATATAAACACTCTCGCAAAATTGTGTAGTATTATCATCAGCACTGACCGATGCCCCGACATACGAACAAACACAAAACACTAAAACAAAAATGATCAAATTCTTTTTATTGATTTTCATTTAAATTCCTTCCAGATTAATTTGCTGAACCCATCCTTGCTTATTGTCTGCACGTTTTATTTTAACCCAACCCCCTTCAAATTTCATCATTTTAACACGATTTCCTTCATTGAGCTTAAAGTGAATAGTCGCATCCTCCCTAGGCTCAAATCTTGCGTCAGAATTATCTAAAATAACTGCAGTTCCAACCTGCTTCTGGACTTTATATTTGAACCCTCCCATATAAACAACTGCAAGAACACTAAGGACTACCAAAATAATTTTTCCTATAATTAGGGTAACCTTCATGAACAGGAATAATAAATAAAGTCCCAGAGCTACTAAACCAATTGTCACTCCAATAGTAACCAGCTCTTGATCTGAATGAAAGCCAGTAAATTTATCAATGATTTTTATCATAAAGCCTTTATTCTCTGAACCAAAATCCTTGATGAGCTTTAGGACGTACTTGTAATTATAATCAACATCCCTGTCTCTTGGCATTATCCTTTTTGCTCTTTCATAATTAAGCACAGCTTTGCCATAATTACCGTTCTTAAAATAACTATTAGCTAAATTATAATAAATCTGCCCGCTCTCTTCTCCATCTTTAATTATCAACTCATATTGTTCAATTGCTTTCTTATACTCTTTTTCCTTATAAAATCTCTCAGCTGTGACAAATCTAGCCAAAGGTTTATCATCAGCATTTACTGGAGAAATCACAAAGAGGGCAATTAAAACAATTAGTCCTTTTATAAAATATTTTATATTTTTATCTTGTGAAACAGCAGTTGACACCATTTAAAATTTCCTTTCATAAAAATCAATTATCTCTTCAAGATCCTCGAAGCTATTCTGCATAATATCATGACTGATCTGCCCAGCCGCATATCGCACAATGTCACATTCCTCAAAGATTCTTTTTAATTTAGCTTTTATATTATTTAATACATCACTATCTGCTTTAGATATTCTACATCTATCTATAACAGATTCAAAGCTAACTGTTCCTACTGGCATATGAAACTTGTTTGAAAAATACTTCTTCAAGGTCTTATATATACAATCATAAAATCCATGTTTATCTTCTGAAACCAAAAAATTCTTTGCTTTTGCAATTTGTTTCTTTGCATACTTAGGAGCATGTTTTCGCTTGGCATAAACAACATCTGTCTTCAATCTCTCATTTCTTAAATAATAGACATATCCAAAAAACCACAAGATCAGAGCACATACAATAATAATATAAAAAGAAGGTTGTTTATATTTCTTTATTCCAATCGGTTTAACATTGCCGATCTCGCTTTTAATAAACACAATATCAGAACCAAGCTCCTCTTCTACATTAAAATCATTCTTAGAATCCCCCCCAATAATTCTTAAACCAATATCTCCTTCTCTTTCTTGAACATTTATCGGAAATGGACCCCTAGTAATAGTTTTATATTCCCCTGATTCTGAATCAAAATAAGAGAATTTGATCGCAGGTATTTCCGTTAATGTCTTTGACCTAGGAATCAAAACTTGTTCAAGAATTTTATCTCCATTATTTTGACTGATTTGCGGTTCATATAATTTTATCTCATTGGTTTCTTTCAGCTTTGGAAAATTTACAGCATTGATATTTCCTTGGCCTGTAACATTCATCTTCAAAGTTATAGGGTCCCCCTCCTTAACATCAGTTGGACTGACCTGTACATTGAAATCATAAGAACCAACTCCGCCCGAGAAATCATCAGGCTTTCCTTCCTGTGGCAATTCCAAGACATTTATTACACCCTTACCTGATTCAACAGTCATTGGAACTCTTCTATAAGAATCAAAAATTCCTTCAAAAAATTCATCATCGAAAAAGCTGCCAAAAGAACGCCTGTTTGTTTGTTGATTGTTCTTCACAAGCAAATTACAATCTAATTTTATCGGACCTAGTTCAAGTGTTCCTGTTCTTGTTGGATACAAAAAAACATCATGTTCCACTACATCATATCTGACTCCTTCAACAATTTGCTGAAACTGAGTACGCTTATCAAATTCACCAACCGTAAAACCAACACCTTCGATCCTTGGCATTTGAGGATCACGAACAGATACCCCGTTCACATAAAGATATATCTTGACCAGAAGAGACTCTCCTAAATAAACCTTATTTTTATCAGTTTTCACAACTAAAAATAACTTGTCTTTAATACTTGTATTTGCAGAGTCAGGAACTTGACCTGATGAGGCAATCTGATTATTTACAGGACCCGGAGTATCAACCACTTCAACACTGATCGCTTCAGTCGAATATGTTTTACCATCAATTTCTGCTGTAAAAGATGGTATTTCGTAAAAGCCTACTTTCATAGGGAACAATGAAAAAGTAAATGTCCTGGATTTTTCATAATGGCCATTTATCATAGTTATATTGGTACTACTACCAGATGACCTTATGTTAAGCCCTTCAATTTCTGGAAGATTAAAGCCTGGAATATTTTCCACACCTGAGACAGCTAATGATAACTGAAAAGCACCTCCTAGCTCAATCTTATTTGTATCTACTTCAGCAGTAAAACTAACACTCTGAGCCTGGGCATTAATTGTCAACCCAATTGCTAAAATCGCAATTGTTAAAATAATTGATTTTTTAATTTGATATATGCTGATCATTTTACCAATCTTTTAAAACATCTCGGTCAGCTGCTTGACCTTTTAAAACTTTTAACAAGCCTTGAGGCTCTTCTGTTTGACGATAACTCTCAATTAACATTTGAGCTTCCTTCTTAGACAATTCTCCAGTATCCTGCATTTGACCTGTTCCTTGCTGTTGGGGTTCATCTTCCTGCGGGTCTTGACTGCTATTATAATCTTGATCACCTTGTTTTTCATCTTCTTTTGAGGAATCTTTTTGCTGTGAGCCTTCCTGCTCTTCATTTTGTTCTGAGCTCTGCTTATCTTTATCTTTCTCTTCATTTTGCTGCTGTTGAGACTGGGGATATTGCTGATCGTCAGGATCTTTTCTAGACTGATCTTTCTTGTCTTCTGATTCATTTTTTGAATCTTTTGGATTATCACAAGTTTGATCTTCCTTCTTCTGTATCTCTCGCAAACGCTCTAATTCCTTTTTAACAAAATCATAATTATATTTAACATCTTCATCTTCCTGATCTAAAGCTAATGAGCTTTCATAGCTACTTAAAGCCTGCTCTAAAGCCTTAACCGCACCATTTATATCACTATCCTCATGCTCAATACCTGCTTTATACATAGCATTACCAATATTATAAAAAGCCTTTTGCCTTAAATCATCATCCTCTGTTAAAAGAGCTTTTTGAAGATGCTCTACGGACTTTAAAAATTCGTCTTTTTTATAATAAGCAGTCCCCATATCGTAATTAATTACATCCGATTCTGGCTCAACAGATAAAGCTTCAGAAAATTTATCAATGCTCGCATCATAATCCCCTTTATTAAAATGCTTGCTACCTTCACGAATTTTCTTCTTTTTTGATTCAGCACAGACCGTTGAAACCAAACAAAAAACAATGAAAATATTAATCAAAATTACACTGACGGTATTCTTATTAAACATCATACAACTTCCTTTTTAGAAGATAAGCCCGTTTGATATAGCAATAAAGCTAAAGCTATTAACAACGGGAGCTGAAACCTTTGATAATATAATTTTTCTTGTTTACTTTCTAATTCCTTTTTCTCTCTAGAAGACAAATATCTGTCATATATCAAATCTATTCCAAACTCTGAACCACTGGCCTTAACGTAAACTCCACCTGTTTCTAAAGATATTTGACCCAATAGCTTATCATTCAATCTTGATTTTACAAAATTACCTTTTTTATCCTTAAGGAATTCAAAAGAACCTCGTTCATTTTTAACCTGTATCAATTCCCCCTCTTTAGTACCTATGCCGACAGTATATATATTAACACCTGCTTCCTTAGCTCTTTTTGCAGCTGCCATTGGGTCACCTTCAAGATTATCTCCATCTGTAATAATAATGATCGCCTTATCCTCCACTTTTTCATCACTATGATTTTTAAGTGCTTCATCAATAGCAACTGACAGATTGGTTCCGCCTCTAGGCACACTGTCAACATCAAGGTCATTCAAACTTAACATAAACCCGCTATAATCTGACGTCAAAGGACAAACCAGAAATGCATCACCTGCAAAAGCAATAGTACCAATTCGATCACCCTTTAGCTTCTTTATCAAATCTTTAACTGCAAGCTTGGTACGCTCTAATCTGTTTGGTTTAACATCCTGAGTTAACATACTTTTAGAAACATCTATGACCAGAAGTATATCTGTACCCTTTCGCTTTATCTCTCTCCATTCGAAGCCCCACTGAGGCCGCGCTAAAGCAATGATACAAAATATAAAAACAAATATAAGCAGAACATTCTTAAAAACAAGCCGTCCCGCATCAAAGCCTTCAACAATATTATTTATTAGATGTTCATTAGCAAACTTTCTCATTTTATTTCTTCTGTTAGATACAAACATTTCAAGAAGAAAGCTAAAAGCTAACAATAGCCAAAACAAATGAAACATATTTTTTTGTGCGAATAACATAATATTATTTTAAGGTATTTTAAAAAACAACGTGTTTAACAATATTTCTTCCGCCGCAAGCAAAAGCATTCCTCCGATCAAAAACCAGACAAATAACTCCTCATATTCAAAATATCCAAATTCTTCAATTTCCGTCTTTTCAAGCTCATCGATCTGCTCATAAACTTCACGAAGAGATTCAATATCAGTTGCACTGAAATACTTTCCTCCTGTTATATCAGCTATCTTTTTAAGCGATTCTTCGTCAAGATCACTCAATCGCTGCGTATAAACCTTGCGGCCAAATACATATTGAGGAAAAGGCGCATACCCTTTTGTTCCAGCACCGATTGTATATATCTTTATTCCGAAAGCCTCAGCAACTCTGGCAGCATCAATAGGATCAACTTTTCCAGCATTATTCATTCCATCTGTCAACAAGATCATAACTTTACTTTTAGCATCACTAACTTTAAGCCTTGAGAGGGATGAAACAATTGCAGACCCGATTGCAGTGCCATCATCTATCAAACCCAGCTCTATTCTTTCTAAATTCTTTAGCAACCATAAATTATCAGTAGTCAAAGGACATACTGTATAAGCTAATCCTGCAAATGCCACTAACCCGATCCGATCACTGGTTCTTTCCTTAATAAAACTTTCGACTACATTTTTCACAGCTTGAAGTCTATTGACCCTTTTATTGCCTATATTGAAATCCTCTGCAGCCATGCTTCCAGAAGCGTCAACAGCTAAGACGATATCTATTCCTTTTTGCTTTTGCACAGTTTCTTTTGAAACAGCTCTTGGGCCGCTTAATGCAATAATAATTAAAACAATGGAAACTGCCCTTAAATAATGTGGAACATTTCTAAATCTTGTTTTTTGCGTTGTCCCAAGCTGGCTTATTATAATGCTTGATGGGAACACAATCCTAGACGGCCTTTGCCCCTTTTTAAAAACATATATCAAGGCTAAAACAAAAGGTATAAAAAATAAATATATGGGACTCTTAAATATCATTTATTATCTATTAGGTCTTTTGCTGAATTAAAACACTTTTGCGCTTCCTCTATATCAGGTGTATATTTTGCAAATTTAACCATATCGCATGAAAATAAAAACTCTTTGAGCATATTCTTCTTAACACCATCAAGTTCATTTGAATTTCTAAGATAATTCAGAAACTCTTCAGTAGTCATTTCAGGTGCTCTAATATTAAATTCTCCTTCAAAATACTGTCTAACAATATCAGATAATTCGCTAAAATATCTAGTATGCTCCCCTCTTTCTAAATATCCTGCTCTAGACAAAATATCAAGCTGTAGGCATGCAATCTCCCAATGCGATTTTATTTCCGCTGGTTCAGGATTCACAACTTGACATTTCTTGCTTCTGGAATAATGAATATATAAGTAAACCAGTATGCCAATAATAACTGCAGCAAGTATCCAGAGCGGCCATATATCGTTCGGAAAAACAACCGGCGGCTTGACATCTCGAATTTCATTAAACATTTTACCTTCTTATCCTTTTTCTACGTTTCAAGAAAAACTTTACAATCTCGTCTGAATATGACATATCTGTTGAAATATCAATAAAGTCGACACCACACATGCGAAACAGTTCTTTTCGCTTAACTATGCGCTCTTGATTCAACTTAAAAAATGTTTTCCTGATATTCTTGTCCGAAGAATCTATTACAACGGTTTGCCCGGTTTCTGCATCTTCCAAAGTAATTAACCCACAATCAGGCAAATTTTGCTCTCTAGGATCATTCAATGTAATAGCTATCAGATCATGCCTTTTATTAGCAGCAGATAAGGACTTCTTCAAACTATCCTGTCCTTCATCAGTCAAATAATCGGAGATCAAAAATGATATTGTTTTTCTAGTTGTAACTTTATTTAGATAATCCAAAGCATGATTAATATTAGTTTTGTTGTTTTCAGGCTTGAAATAAAGCACTTCACGTATAACACGTAAAACATGCTTGGTGCCTTTCCTCGGCGGGATAAACTTTTCTATCTTATCAGTAAATACAATTAAACCAACCTTATCATTATTTCTAATTGCTGATAAGGCCAAAAGTGATGATATTTCTGCAGCCAGTTGATTTTTCAGAACTCCTTCAGTCGCGAACTTCGATGATCTTGAAACATCTACCATGATCATTACAACAAGCTCTCTTTCCTCAACGAACTTCTTTATATGTGGGATCCCTGTCCTTGCAGTAACGTTCCAGTCAATAGTGCGAATATCATCACCCATCTGATATTCTCTTACCTCGTCAAATTCAATTCCCTGGCCCTTAAAAACACTATGATATTGTCCTGCAAAAACATCAGAAACTAAACGAGATGTTGTGATCTCAATTTGTTTAATCTTTTTTAAAAGTTCTTTTGGTAACATATTATTTAAACATAAATAATCAGATTGACCATTAACACTAATTATGGCACTTCAATTTCATCCAAAATAACTTTAATAATATCCTCGGATGTCTTTTCCTCCGCCTCAGCTTCATAGCTGATAATCACTCTATGTCTGAGAACATCAAAAGCGACAGATTTAACATCCTGAGGAGTAACATAACCTCTTCCCTGTAAAAATGCATAAGCTTTAGATACAATAGCTAAACTAATGGTAGCCCTCGGTGATGCACCATATTGTATTAGACCTTTAAGACTATCTAGCTTGTACGATTGAGGATTTCTTGTCGCATCGACAATATCAACAATATATTTCTCGATCTTTTCATCGATATATATTTCATCAACAACTTTTCTTGCCTCAATTATATCTTGTGGATTAATTACCTTATTTACTTCAATACTCTTGCTAGTATTTGCCATTCTTTTTAGTATTTTAAGTTCTTCATCTTTTGAGGGATAATCAATTTTCAACTTAAGCATAAACCTGTCAATCTGTGCTTCAGGCAAAGGATATGTCCCTTCCTGTTCAATAGGATTCTGAGTAGCCAACACTAAAAAAGGCTCCTCTAGCTTTAGAGTGTTTCCTCCGATAGTAACTTGTCTTTCCTGCATAGCTTCAAGTAAAGCGCTCTGTACTTTTGCTGGCGAACGATTGATCTCATCGGCTAAAATAAGATTAGCAAATATAGGTCCTTTTCTTACTTTGAACTCACTTGTTCTCTGATCATATATTAGAGTACCCATCAGATCCGCAGGCAACATATCCGGAGTAAATTGAAGTCTTTGAAATTTTGTATTAATTGTTGAAGAAAGCGTTTTAACTGCAAGTGTTTTGGCTAGACCCGGAACACCTTCTAAAAGAACATGACCATTAGCAAGTAAACCGATTATTAACCGTTCGATCAAACTCCTTTGACCAACTATTACCTTTTGAGTTTCCATCACTATTGCTTCAACAAAACCACTTGCCTTCTTGACTTTTTCATTTAATAAAGTGATGTCATTGTTTTGCATAACAGAATCCTCCCTTTAAATAAATATTTGATCAATTTCATGTAGAAAATAAAACGACTAACTACTAAAAAACACTTCAATTCGCTTAACTTTCTTATCGCGAATATCCTTAGCATATGGCATGCCGATTGATGCAGCTTTGATTATTACAGAGTCTTTTTTATCTGCATACTCTAAATGAATTTCATTTATTTTAGCTGCATTCTTTCCAAAAGTATCAACCCTTTTTGGATTATGATAAACAACCAAAACAGAACCTAAGAAATTAAAAGAATATGTATTTTTAGGTAAACTAACATCCATCAATTGAGATCCATCAAAATATGAGATCTTTTTTGCAATTTTGGTAAATAACCACCCTTTTAAAACAGGCTTAAAAGTTAAGGTCAAATCACCATTAGAATCTAAACCAAAGGCTTTCTCGCCAACATTCATGATCAGCCATATATGCAAGAATTCTGCGGTACTACCGGAAAGGCGCGCAACAAACCCTTGTCCATGCAATGATTTATCTTCATGCGCACTACTTACAATAAATGATGAATTTTCTAGAATACTGCGCCCGTATTTTTCTGGTTCCAGAAATGGCACTAAAACTTTTTTGAAATTTTCATAAAATTCATCATGTAAACCACTTCGTAGTATTTCTAGCATTAATTTATATTCCATATGAAGCCAAACTGATTCATTTTCAAGCCAGCTTGCAGGAAAAATGCTGGTTCTTCCTATCTCCTCTGTCT
>JAHJCZ010000004.1 GCA_018812705.1 Candidatus Omnitrophota bacterium | reverse complement strand
TCTAACCAGCTGAGCTACCCCGCCAAAAATTAATTGATTCTGAATTATTGAGTCGTAATTTTAGACGAATTTTATAAAAATTGCAAGGGATTTCTAGGTTTTGAAATATGTAAATTTTAATAAAATTAAAGTAGTCAATGTTTGACACTGTTAGATAACTAAATTAGAATAATCAATAATGAATTCCAAATATCGATTTAAAAGCCTATGAAATCCTTAAAGATCCTCCTTATCCTGTTCATTGTCCTGACAGCTGTTGTTATTGTTCGAAATGCTTGGGTTTGTGATGATGCATATATATCCTATAGAGTAATAGATAATTTTATCCATGGTTATGGCCTGAGATGGAATACCGCAGAAAGGGTTCAGGTTTTTACTCACCCTCTCTGGATGTTCTTTTTATCTCTATTCTATTTTTTTACAAGAGAGATATTTATAACGAGTATCATTGTATCGATAATTTTAGTTCTTATCTCAATATATTTGGTCACATATAAGATCTCAAAGGCTACTTCTTTATCTCTGCTGGCAGTTACAATCCTTTGTTTTTCTAAGGCATTTATTGATTTTTCTACATCTGGATTAGAGAATCCTGCAACCTTTCTTTTGCTGGCAATATTTTTTACCGTTTTTATTAATGCAAGGTCTGACCCAAAAAAGCTGCTGGTACTCTCTTTTATAGCTGCACTGGGAGTTTTAAACAGAATGGATAGCCTGCTTCTCTTCTTTCCTGCCTTGGTTTATGAATTCTACAAGTGCTTGAAATTTAAATTTAAACTTCTTAAAAGTTTTGGATCAGTGATCATTGGCTTTGTTCCCTTTATTTTATGGGAGATATTTTCAATAATATATTATGGCTTTCCTTTTCCGAATACAGCATACGCAAAGCTAAATACCGGAATAGAAACCACGATGCTTGTCAAACAAGGTGCTTTTTATTTGATAAGCTCATATGTTGATCTTCAGGACCTGATCACCCCTACAGTTGTTGTAATAGCGATTTTTAGTTCTTTTTTCCTCAAAGAAAAAAAGATGAAATTTATAGCTTTGGGAACTTTTCTCTATCTTATGTACATAATAAAGATCGGGGGATGTTTTATGCTAGGACGGTTTTTAGCTGCTCCTCTTTTCTGCTCGGTTATAATTTTGTCAAGATGCGAGGTTTTACGGAAAAAGTGGCTGTGGTGGCCGATGTTTATTGTGTTGACCATAGCTGTATTTGTTTCGCCGTTATCACCAGTTTTGAGTGGAAGCAAATATGATAATAGTTCATACAATGTTGCTCAATATAACAGAGGTATTTCTGATGAAAGAGGTTTTTATTATAAAAATTCCAGTTTTTTAAAGACATTGATGGGTGAAAAAATGCCGACATATTTTACTGTAACTGAAGGCAAAAGGTTACGTGATGATCCTGAATTGCGATATATTATGGCTCAGGTGATAGGCTTTATGGGTTTCTATGCTGGTTCGGATGTGCATATCATAGACCCGTTTGCTCTTAGTGATCCTCTTTTAGCAAGAATTCCTGTTCCTGATCACCGAATGGTTCGAGTAGGACATTATAAAAGGAATTTTCCACAGGGGTATCTGGAGAGCGTTGCAATGGATAGAACGATGATACAAAGTCCCGACCTTGCAAAATATTATGATGAACTGAACATCATAACCAGAGGGGAATTGTTCACTAAAAAAAGGTTTTCTAATATATGGAAGATCAACACGGGGCAGTTACAGTATCTTCTTGATGGTTATAAGAATAATTTTAATTACTACCAATAAAAAAGGACCGATATATTTTTTAATGTTTTTAAAATAGATCAGTCTGTTCTTTTATGTAAAGAAAATTATGTAAAGAAGGCCAAAAATAATTGCTACCGACATGAGGTAAAAATCATTAAAATAAAAGAAGTCCTTAACTTTTTCTTTGGACGTGTAGGCATGCTGTATCGTTTCTTTTGTGATCTCCCCTGCGTTACGAAGGTCTACGACTTCACTTTTCTTAAGACGAAGAAATCTGTTGGCGATCTTATAAGCTTGAAGTTTTCTTTCTTCAATAAGGTCCATAACCTTTTTTTCAGAGATCTCAAGGATCTGTGCGGTTTCTCTAACTGAAACGAATTGTGATGATGACATAAGTATAATCCAATTGATAAATTATTAAGATACTTTTCCTGATGCTGCCCATTCATCGATCTTGTTTCGATCGAACAACCAGGAGTTTCCGCTTCTCGTTGATGGGATCTTGCCTGAATTAGCAAGATTTTCAATTTCCTTTAAATTGATTTCAAGGTATTTTGCTACATCTGCTATGCTTAGTAAGCTTGTTTCCATTTGACAGTTGCCTTGAAAGATCGCACCTTCGACAATGTTCAGTTTGGGCGTTGTAATATTTCCGATTAGCACTGCAGTAGGCATTAATACTAACATTTTTGTTGCATTTACATCCCCAGTAACTTTTCCAGCTATTATGATGTTGTCTCCGACAATACTTGCATTTACTTTTGCAGTGTTCCCAATAGTAAGCGTGCCGCAAGTTTCTAGGGTTCCGCTGAAAGACCCATTGATATTTAAGTTTACAGGGTCTTTGAAAGTCAGAGAACCATGCATTTCTGCGCTGATCTGAATTGCTTTTTCATCCTCATTCTTTTGATTCAATTTACGTCCTCTCAATGCCATGTTTTATCCTCCTGAGTCACTTTTAAACATTTTATGAATTTTTTTCTCAATAACGCGAGTAATTGTCAAAACGAAAAATACAGTTAGTGATGTGATTATTGCCGCAATGTAATATCCTGAGCCAACAGCAATTCCTATTCCTGATACTACCCACAATGTTGCAGCAGTAGTCAAACCTGATATTTGGCTGCTTCCTCTGATAATTGTTCCAGCACAAAGAAATCCAACTCCCTGTATGATCCCAGTTATCATGCGAGTTGGATCGATCGTTGTAATGCTATTGTACTTATCAAAAAGGTATATTGAAGTTATGGCAATGAGTGTAGAGCCCAGGCAAACAAGCACGTGAGTTCTTAATCCAGCACCTTTATGCCTTAGTTCTCTCTCTGCACCGATGATACCGCTTAAAACTATAGTCAAAGATATTTTTAGTATAAGCTCTAATAAATTTGGATCCATTTTTACTCCTTATAAATATGGTAACCTAACCCTGCTATCATTGCTGCATTATCTGCGCATAATGACATTTCAGGAAAAAAAACTTTAATATTATTTTTGTTTGCCGCATCGAGCATTAGTTTTCTTAGTTGTGAGTTTGCGGCAACGCCTCCACCAATGACCAATGTGCTTATCTTTGTTTTCTGACAAGCTGAAACTGATTTTTTAACTAGTATGGAAACAACACTGTTCTGAAAGGCTGTTACAATTTCCTTGATCTGTGCTTTTGATAATTGTTTAAATTTGCGTGTATGGTAAAGAACGGCTGTTTTAACACCACTAAAGCTGAAATTCAATGTTCCTGGTAGTTCTGCAGGATTAAATTTAAGAGTGCTGTCTAAATCTCTGTCAGCAATTTTATCAATTACGGGACCACCAGGATATCCTAGCTCTAATATCCTTGCTACTTTATCATATGCTTCTCCAGCCGCATCATCAAGTGTTTCTCCAAGTAATTTAAATCTATTGAAAGATGTTATTTGGTATAGAGATGTATGTCCACCAGAAACAACAAGCCCTATTGCCGGTAGTTTGGGTAAAGTTGAATTAGCTTTATTAGATAAAAAACTCGAGTAAAGATGAGCCTTAATGTGATCTACTTCAATAAGAGGCTTGTTTATTGCAAGGCTCAAAGCTTTTGCAAAAGAAATACCAACAAGCAGTGATCCTATTAATCCCGGCGATGTAGTAACAGCAACAGCGTCTATTTTTTTAAGATCCATACCAGCATCAGCAAGCGCTTCTTCGACAATGGGATAAATGCATTCTAACTGTCGGCGTGAGGCGATCTCAGGTATTATGCCACCGTACTTTTTGTGTTCTTTTAAACTTGAGACAACCACATTAGAAAGCATTTCTTTTCCATTTTTCACAACGGAAGCGGCTGTTTCGTCGCAAGATGTTTCAATGCCTAAAATATTCATAAAACTATATAATTAGGTCCTTTCATTTACTTTTAAGAAGAAAGAACTTATTCTGTAACAATTGGTCCTTCTGTTGCTATTGTTTCTTTTGCTGTTATTGCTTCTTTTGCTGTTATTGCTTCTTTTGCTGTTATTGCTTCTTCATCAGAAATCCCAAGCTTCTTATATACTCGAATGCCTTTTAAAACGCTTATAGCAGATTGTACTTGATTATCTTCAAGTAATCTTTGTCGGGTTTCTTCGTCTTTTTTATTCTGCTTTTCTTTTTCAGGATCTTCAGAATTTTCAATGTCGCGTGATTCTATGTTCTCGAAGACCTTCTTGACCCCCATGTCCTTTTCATCTTTTTCAGTTTCTTCTTTTGGAATATATTTTACTTCAATGTCAGGTTCAATTCCTATTTCGTGGATCGAACCGCCAGAAGGGGTAAAGTATTTACTGGTTGTAAGCCTTAGGCCTGAACCGTCCGGCAAAGGAATTACTGATTGGACAGAGCCTTTACCAAAGGATGTTGTGCCCATAATAATAGCACGCTTGTGATCTTTTAGGGCGCCTGCAAGAATTTCGCTTCCGGATGCGCTTCCTTCATTGATAAGAATAACCATTGGCCAATCAATAAGATGACTAGTGTTCGTTGATTTTGTGATAGTGTTTTGAGCAGCCCTTCTTCCTTTTGTAGAAACAACAATTTTCCCTTCAGGAAGAAATTCCTCAGTAATATCTATTGCAACATTTAAAAGACCTCCAGGATTGTTTCTTAGGTCTAAAATCAAACTGTCAGCGCCATCTTCGGCTAGTTCGTCAAGAGCAGTACGAAATGCCTTGGCAGAATCTTCTCTGAACTCAGATAATCTTACATATCCAATATGGCTTTCAAGAATCTGTGTGTTTTTTACATCCTGGTATTGTATGATCCCGCGAGTGATCTCAATTTCAAGGATCTTCGATGTACTTTCTCTCAGGACAGTTATTGTTACTTTAGAGCCCACGTCACCTCTAAGTTTCTTTACAGCTTCATTGAGAGTGATATTTCTTGTTATTTCATCATCTATCTTTACGATCTTGTCTCCAGCTTTTACTCCGGCATTCCATGCAGGTGTATCTTCTATCGGTGTTATTACGGTGAGAAGTCCGTCTCTAATTGAGATCTCAATACCTAATCCACCAAATTTACCTTGAGTTTCTGTTCTTAACTCTTGATATTCTTCTGGATTTAAGAATTGACTGTGTGGATCCAATGATGAGAGCATTCCTTTTAATGAACCATATATAAGATCTTTGGGTGGAATTTCATCAACGTAGTCTGCTTGAATAGTTGTTAGCGTATAGCTATATAGCTCTATTTGTGAATAAAGATCATCTTTTGTTTTTCGGCTTATTTGTGAAAGAGCCAGAGTTGAAAGCGAAAAAACAATAAAAAGGGTTAATAAGATTGCGGATAATTTTTTTACCATTGATACCTCCTATAAGAATTAATTCTTACTAGTCGTTTGATAATTTGTTTTTAATGATTTCACCGACTTTTTTTGGATTTGCTTTGCCCTGTGTTTTTTTCATGGCCTGACCAACTAAAAAGCCAATAGCGCTTTCTTTTCCTTCTTTTATTTCTGCGGCTACTTTTTTGTTTTCTGCAAGGACCTCTTCTACTATTTTTTCGAGGTCGTTATCATTTGAAACTTGTGCCAGTCCTTTTTCTTTAATGATCTCATCTGCACCCTTGCCGCTATCTATCATGAATGTCAAGACATCCTTTGCTGCTAAATTACTTAACTCCTCGTCATCAACTTTCTGAATTAGCTTTGTGAGCTCTAGAGCTCCAAGATCAATTTCAGTTAGTTTAGATTTACGAGAATTTAATTCTTGCAGTAAGGAACCGTTTATCCAGTTACAAATTTTCTTAACATCTTTATAATGTTTTGCGCACTCTTCAAAGAAATCTGAAATAGCATTGTCTTGAATAATGATCCTTGCATCGTATTCAGATATTGTATACTCTTTTATAAATCTTTCAAGTTTTGCAAAAGGAAGTTCAGGTATGGACGCCTTTATCTCAGAAATTCTATCAGCGCTGACAATAAAAGGAACGAGATCAGGTTCTGGGAAGTATCGATAATCATGAGCTTCTTCTTTTGACCTCATTGAAAAACTCATTTGTTTAGATTCATCCCAAAGACGGGTTTCTTGAATTATTTTATCTCCGGAACCAATAACACTTTTGTGTCGGCTGATTTCATACTCTAGAGCTGTTTTAACTGCTTTAAAAGAGTTCATATTCTTGAGCTCTGTCTTTGTCCCTAATTTTGTTTCGCCTTTTTCTCTGATCGAGATATTTGCGTCACAACGAAGGCTCCCTTTTTCCATGTCACAATCAGATACGTCAAGATATTGTAAAGTAAGTTTTAGGTTTTGAAGATAATCATACGCTTCTTGAGGTGATCTTAAGTCAGGTTCAGTTACGATCTCTAATAATGGAGTACCGGTTCTATTGTAATCAACTAAGCTGCAAGCTGATTCATGTATTAATTTTCCAGCATCCTCTTCTAGATGGGCTCTCAAGATCCTTATTCTCTTTTGTTTTCCTTCTTCATCAGTGATCATTAAAAAACCGTTGCTAGCAACAGGCATATCATATTGTGATATCTGATAAGCTTTTGGCAGATCAGGATAGTAATAATTTTTTCTATCAAACTTTATCAAAGGGTTGATGCTGCAATTAATTGCGAGTCCAGCCTTGATGCCATATTCCAGAGATTTTTTATTTAGCACTGGAAGTGATCCAGGCAGACCTAAACAAACCGGGCAGGTCAAGCTGTTCGGTTCTTCTCCGAATTTGTTAGCGCAACCACAGAAAATCTTTGTTTCAGTGCTTAATTGTAGATGTACTTCAAGCCCGATAACTGTTTCATAGTATTTTGTTACTGTTTGGTTCATAAATTATAAATCCACTCTTTTTTTATGCCAGTCGGTGATTTGCTGGTAAGTGTAACCAATTCTAAATAACATTTCTTCATCAAAAGGTTTTGCCATTATTTGCATGCCAATTGGAAGATCATTGCTTGAGAAACCGCAAGGTATAGAGATAGCCGGTATTCCGCTTAAATTTGCTGAAATAGTAAAAATATCTGACAAATACATTGATATTGGGTCGCTGGTCTTTTCACCTATTTTAAAAGCTGTTGTAGGTGTTGTTGGTGTTATTATGGCATCAAAATCTTTAAAAACTTTATCAAAATCCTGTTTTATCAAAGTTCTTACCTTAAGTCCTTTAAGGTAATAGTCATCATAATAACCTGACGACAATGAATAAGTTCCTAGCATGATCCTTCTTTTTGCTTCAGTTCCAAAGCCGGTTGCTCGCGTTTCCTCATACATATCAACAATTGAAGATTTTCTGGATTTTGCCGGGATTTTTCTAAGGCCGTATTGAACTCCATCAAATCTGGCTAAATTTGAACTAGCTTCTGATGTTGCGATAATATAATAAGTTGCTACAGCATATTCTGTATGCGGTAAAGAAACCTCTTTTAATGTTGCCCCACGCTCTTTTAATGTTTCGATAGCGTCTAATACGGCTTGCTTTACTTCAGCATCAATACCATCGATAAAGTATTCTTTAGGAATTCCGATCCTTAGGCCGTTGACATCATTAACTAAAGAATTTGTATAATCAGGGACTGTTCTATTAATTGATGTAGAATCTTTAGGATCATGCCCTGCAATTATATTCATAAGTAGAGCAGAATCTTTTATGTCTTTTGTGATCGGGCCGATCTGATCTAAACTTGAAGCAAAAGCTATTAAACCATATCTTGAAACTCTACCATAAGTAGGCTTGAGACCAACTACACCGCAGAATGCTGCAGGCTGACGGATAGACCCGCCAGTGTCTGATCCTATCGCCCATATAGCTTGATTTGAAGCAACAGCAGCAGTTGATCCGCCACTGGAACCTCCGGGAACACAGTCAAGATTCCATGGATTATGTGTTGGCCCGTAACAAGAAGTTTCAGTTGAGGAACCGAATGCAAACTCATCCATGTTTGCGTGCCCGACAATTATAGCTCCTGAATCCTTTAATTTTTGAATAACTGTTGCATCATAAGATGGCTTAAATCCTTTTAGAATATTAGAGCTGCAGGTAGTCTCTTGATCTAAAATACACATATTGTCTTTTATAGCTATTGGTATTGGAAAACTTTTATTTTCATCAATTGAAAGGCTTGCTGGTTCCGTTAGATTAGCGTATGCATGGACCTCTTTTTCTGTTTTTTCTATTTGATAATGTACAGACTGATAGATATCTTTAGCTGTATATTCTTTTTTAGCTATGAGTTCTAGAATTTCGTGAGCTGTTAAATGATTTAGTTTCATTCTATTACCTTTGGGACTTTAAATGAGCCATTTTGAATATCTGCAGAGATCTTAATTGCGTTGGCTTGTCCTAGCGAAGGAATGACCGTATCTTCTCGATAAACATTTTCTAAGGCAAGAACATGACTGGTTGGTTCGACATTAGAAACATCCAGATTTTCCAATTTGGTAATATATTCAAGAATATCTTCCAAATTTTTAGTTAGCTGATCAATTTCATTGTCTTTGAGATGGATTCGCGAAAGACTTGCAATATTAAGAACATCTTCTTTTGATATCATTATATTCCTATTTAAATAATAGTATTATTTATAAGAAAACACATCCTATCATTAATAAAAAAAAATGACAAGACAAAACTGTTTATAAGGATATTACAGTTTTAGGTAATCCGGAAGAGTTGTTGGTTTAAAATCATGCGTTAGGCAAACTAGGCTAACTTCAGCTTCAACAAGCAATTTGCCAGTCTCCTTATTGAAAATCTTTTGATCAAAAATTAACTGTGCAGCAGTTGTTTTCTTCAGACTCGCTGTACATGTAATGATATCTCCATATCTCGCAGGGCTTTTATAGGTTAAATTACACTTTCTTACAGCATAAAGAAATTTTCTTTCACGAAGAACCTTTATATCAAGTCCCTTTTTCTCCAAGAATTCAGTTCTCGCTTCTTCCAAATATTTTAAATAATTTCCATAATAAACTACTCCCCCAGCATCAGTGTCGTGATAATATATTTGTTTTTCCATAAAAAAGGCTCCTTTTAAAGCAAATTGTTAAATTTATTTTTAAATTAACACATTGTTTTTAGCATTTTGACCAGGCCCTGTCAAGAAGCACCATGCAAAAAAAGCGTTACCATTTTTGTAACTTCAATAAACTCAATGTGTTAAAAAATTCAAAAAAACTTGCCATCTGTATATTATGTGCTATACTTTTAATAGCCACGGATTCTTTTAGGAAGAAAGGATTTAGGGGCTTTTTTTTTCTAATAATGATAAAAGTCAGGAGAATGGTCAAATGTTTACGCAAGTGAACAAAGAAAGTGGTTATCTTTATCCAGACGAGAAGAGATATGTACCCCGATGGGAAGTAAAAAACGCAGTTACTGGCATAATTGATGATAAAATCGATATGCAAGGTGAAACTGTTGATTTAAGTTGTGCGGGTACATGTATTTCTATCGATAAAGATCTTGGTGAAGTTAACCAGCAAGTACAGTTAACAGTTTATCTATCAGAGACAGCTAAAGTAGATCTTCAAGGAAACATTGTTTGGGCAAAGAATGTTGGTGACAAAAAAGAAGTTGGTGTTAAGTTCTTCAACACTAGTTCAAAGATACAGCAAATGATCCTTGATTATTCCTATGATGTAGATAGAACAACTGTTGTTAATCATTGGTTTGAAGGCTGGAGTGATAGCGAAGAATAATTTTCAACATCCGATGCTTTTCAATTGTCCGCTGTTCCCTCCTTGTTTTTTTACCCGTGTAAACTCAGTTTATCTTTTCAGATGTCATTCTGTTAGCAATATCTGCGTATTCTTTTAGAGTTATATTTTCTGCTCTCAATTTGGAACTTATATTTAACTCTTCAAGTAAATCAATAATATTAACTTTTCCAATTATTCCAGCCAAAGAATTTACAATTGTTTTTCTTCTCTGAGAAAATGCATTTCTAATTATGCTAAAAAGTAGAGCTTCATTTTCAACTTTATATCTTGCATCTTTTAATATTTCAAGCGCCATAAAGCAAGATTGAACTTTAGGAACAGGCCAAAAGGATGTATTGCTTATCTTGAATAAAATATTAGTATTTGAATAGAATTGAACGAAGCAACTCAATGAACCATAATTCTTTGAATTTGGTTTTGCCGCCATTCTTTGTGCGTGCTCAAGTTGAACAGTGATATAAACCGAATTGAATATAGGTCGGTTTTCTAATACTCTCTCAATTATTGGGGTTGCTACATTATATGGAAGATTCCCAATAACTTTTATGTTCCCTTCTAATTCATCAAATGAATATTTTAAGAAATCTGCACAGATGACTCTAATATTAGAGCCTTTATATTTCTCTTGAAGGTCTTTGGCTAAAGTCCTGTCTTTTTCAACAGCAATGACGCTTTTTACTTCATTCGCTATCTTTTCAGTTAGAGCTCCTTGTCCTGGGCCTATTTCAAGAACAATGTCATTTTCATTAAGATTACAGGAGGACACAATTTTATCTTGTATATTAGTGTCAATCAGAAAGTTTTGGCCAAAACGTTTTTTTGCGATAAAAGAATTTGTTCTTGAGCTTTTATTCTGATTTTGTTTTTGTTTCTGATTCATTGTGATAAGTGGGTTGCTAATTTGATTGATTCGATCATAGAGGCGGGATCGGCTGTTCCTTTTCCGGCAATATCAAAAGCTGTTCCGTGTGCAGGCGATGTTCGGATTATCGGTAAACCAATAGTAAAGTTAACAAGTTGTGTGAAGTATAAAGTTTTAATTGGAATAAGACCCTGGTCATGGTATATGGCAATGATCATATCGTATTTGACTTGTCTATCAATAAAGAAAGTGTCTGCAGAAAAAGGACCGCTCACCGCAATTTTATGCTTTATAGCTTTGTTCATAGCCGGAATAATAATTTCGATTTCTTCCTTGCCTAATAAGCCTCCTTCTCCTGCGTGAGGATTAAGGCCTAAAATAGCTATCGAAGGTTTTTTAATTCTAAAGGTATTTTTTAAGGTTTTATCTGCAAGATCAATTGTTTCATAAATAAGCTCGGAAGTTAGTACAGCAGGTATTTTGTTGATAGGCATATGCCTTGTTGCTAAAAGAAGCCTTAAATTTGGGCCTAAAAACATCATTCCGTATTTTTTTACGTTAAAAGCAGCAGCAAAGAATTCTGTATGTCCGCAAAAAGAAGGATGACTTAAGCTAATAGCTTCTTTGCATACGGGAGCAGTAACAATTGAATTGATCTCTCCACTTTTCAATAATTCAACGGATTTCTCTAAATATGCAAAAGCCGCTTTTCCGCTATGTTCGTTAATTTTTCCAATTTTAAAACATTTGGGTTGTATTGCTTTCAGGTCGATAAAAGAACAGTTCTTGTATTCTTTTTTCGAGTATCTTTTGTATATGCCGAGATCTCCAATAATCTTAAAGCTTGCAAGATTTCTGATCTGTGGCTTTGAAAGCGCCTTAGCAATGATCTCTGGGCCGATACCAGAAGGATCCCCCATGCTTATTCCAACAACGTTATTTTTTAATTTCGATATATGCATCTTTTTTTAATTCTTCAAGCCAAGTACGAAAATTTTCACTTAGTTTATTCTGGTATACATAATTGTATATTTTATCTTTAACTTCAACAAGAGGGGCAATTTTAGGCTCGATTATTTTTGCTATTTTAAATATATATATTCCAGTATCAACTTCAACCGGTGAGGAGACTTCACCTACTTCCATGTTGAAGATTATGTCTTCAATTGAAGGCATTAATTGACCTTTTTCTATTTCGCCTAATGAAGGGCTGTCTGAATATATTTTTGCGGTTTCTAAAAAATCTTTTCCTGACTTAATGTTCCCAAGAGCTTCATTTGCTTTAGCTTGAGCAGCTGTTTTGTTATTGCTATATGCTATATAGATGGATTCCAAAAGAACTCGTTGCTTTTTTTGAAAAAGTTCTTTATTGTTTTGATAGAAATCAGTCACTTCCTGGGGATTAACATATATTTTGGCTTTTACTTCATGTTCAATAACAAATTGTATCTTAAATTGGTCTCTGTATTTGTTTTTTAATTCAGTTATGTTCGTTCCATTTTTAATTAATGCATCAAAGAACTGTTGTTCCGATTCATATTTTAATTTAATTGCCTTAATTCTTTCATTAACTAACTTATCTTGCACCTCTAGGCCTATATCGTTTGCACGACTTAATATCAGTTTGTCCTCTATTAGTTTATTCAGTCCATTATTTTGAAGTTCGTCCATGATAGCTTTAATTTTTTCTTCTGGAATGCCTTCTGTTACCAAGCTTGCTTGAGTAGACAAAATATAATTCTTAAGATCCTTAAGAGTCAGCAATTCATTATTTACAACTGCAACAATAGCGTCTTCAATTGCGTAACAATTTATTATTAAGATCGGTATTATCAGCAAAGATATAAGAATTGATTTTACTGCTTTAAATAATTGCTGCATTAGCTGTCCCTTCGTTTAATATTTTTAAATTTTCAACAGATTCTTTTAATAATCTGCAATATAGGTCAAAGCCGATACTTGTAATATACCCATGTTGCTCACCTCCAAGTAAATTACCAGCACCCCGAAGCTGCATATCCTCAAAGGCGATCTTAAATCCCGCGCCAAGGCCGCAGAATTTTTCAATAGCCGCTAATCTTGCTTTTGCTATTGATGATAATATTTTTTTGGGCGGAACAATAAAGTAGGCATACGACTTAACGTCTGATCTTCCTACTCTCCCTCTTAATTGATGAAGGTCAGCCAATCCAAAATGATCCGCTCTATTAACTATTAGCGTGTTTGCATTTGGAATATCAATTCCTGAGCCTATGATAGTTGTGCAAACTAAAACATCTATCTCGCCATTAAGGAATTTTATCATGATATCTTCCAGAACTTTTGGGGACATTTGACCATGCGCGATCCCAATTCGGGCAGATCCAGATAACTCATCTATTATTCTAGCAATTTGTTCAATATCTTCAACACGATTATGAAGAAAAAACACTTGTCCTTTTCTTTTTAGCTCACGTTTAATAGCTTTTGTTATAAGTTCTTCATCGAATTCGACGATTTCTGTCTTAATTGGAATTCGATTCTGAGGTGGTGTTGTGATAATTGACATGTCTCTGGCGCCAGTTAATGCCATATGTAGAGTTCTTGGTATGGGTGTTGCTGTTAAAGTTAAAACATCAGCTAAAATTCTCAAGTGTTTAAGCCTCTCTTTTGCTTTTACTCCAAAGCGTTGCTCTTCATCAATAATGATCAAGCCGAGATCTTTAAAAGCAATATCTTTTGAAATAAGCCTATGGGTTCCTATAACAATATCGACCTTTCCATCTTTTAAATCTTTAATTATGTTTGTTTGCTCGCACTTTGTCCTGAAACGACTTAGCATAGCAACGTTTATAGGATAATCTTTCATTCGGTGAGAAAAATTATAAAAATGCTGTTCAGCTAAAATCGTTGTGGGAACCAAAACGGCTACTTGCTTATTATCCATTACTGCTTTAAAAGCTGCTCTTAATGCCACCTCTGTTTTACCATAACCGACATCACCACAAAGAAGCCTGTCCATTGGCTGTAAAGATTCCATGTCCTGCTTTACTTCTTGAGTAGCTTTCATTTGGTCGTCAGTTTCAGTATAAGGAAAATCATTTTCGAATTTTTTCTGCCACTGCGTATCTTCAGAGAATAGATGACCTTTTAGACTAGCTCTGAGAGCCTGCGTGTGGAGCAATTCAGCAGCAAGTATTTGAAGGCGCTTTTGAATTTTTATTCGCACCTTGTTCCATTCTTTACTGCCTAGTTTGAACAGTCTCGGAGGTTTCTTATTAAAACTTACATATTTTTGCACTAGGCGCATATCGTGCTTTGGGACGTAAAGTTTGTCGCCATCTTTGTATTCGATTATAAGATGTTCTTTCTTGCTGTCAGCTATATCAAACTCTTTAATTCCCAGGAATCTGCCGATCCCATGGTTATTATGAACGACATAATCGCCTTTTTGAATATCAACAAAATTGTTTAGAGGAATGTCAGAAGTGAAAACATCTTCTTTTTTCTTTTTCTGAAATGGTAGGATAATTATGATCTTGTGCTGCCAGATAGATCTTTGAGTTCTTATATTAATGCTGGCGATCCTGGATATCTTTTCATCGTCAAAATCAATACGTATAGGTCCATCAAAGTTTAGCGGATATATATCAAGGATCTCACCTCTCTGGCTAAACTCTCCTTCGACAAGAGCTCTTTTTACGTTTTTGTAGTTAAATGCGGCAAGGTTGTTTAGAAGTGTGTCAATATCTATAACCTGTCCGATAAAAAGTTCTAGTGATTCGAACATATGGCATTTGTTTAAATGAAAAGGGGCAAGATCAAAATGACAGATCTTGCCCTATTTCAAAATTGGACCTATTTTTTCTGCCAAGCCAAAACCAGGGGTGATGCAATGAATATTGTTGAATAAGTACCAGCGATAAATCCTATCATTAAACAAAGAGCAAAAGTATTTAAAACTTCGCCACCCTTTAAAAATAGAGTAACTACCACAATAAGCGTGGTAATTGTTGTTAGGATCGTTCGCCCTAGTGTCTGGTTAACGCTTATATTAATAATGTCAGTTAAAGACCTTTTCCTTAACTTAACTGAATTTTCTCTGACCCTGTCATAAATTATGATCGTGTCATTTATTGAGTAACCTGCAATGGTTAATAAAGCTGTGATGACCAGAAGGTCAATCTCTCTACCCATCATTACAAGGATACCTAAAGACACAAAGACATCATGGAGCAAAGCAATAACTCCTGCTGTCGCAAAATCAAAGTGTTTAAATCTGAAACCAACAAACACTAGAATTCCGGCTAAAGCAAAAATAATTGCCATTATTGCTCTGCGTCTTAAAGTTTTTCCTACAACTGGACCAACTTTTTCAATACGAAGGATCTCAAACGAGTTGTCAGGAAAAACTTTTTTAAATGTACTAACAACATGATCATATGTATCGCCTGATGTGCGAACAATAATGTTTTCCGGATTTTTGTCGAATTGCTGAATTACTGCATCATTGATCTCGTTTTGCTCTAGAGCAGCGCGCAAGACATCTGCTTCGATTGGCTTGTCGAATTTGTACTCCTGGAATTGCCCTCCAACAAAATCAATTCCATAAGCTGCCTCTTTCTTCTTTGCTAAAACGAAGATGCTGGCAAAAATCAAAATAGTAGAAAGAGCATAGCAGTAATATCTTTTTGCTACAAAATCGATCTTTGTATCAGCGAAGAAGCTTAACATTGGAAGCTTTTTTATGAGTTTCCACTCTAGTAGTACGTTGAATAATGTTCTAGTTACAAAAAGAGCTGTAAATAAACTGGAAATTAGACCGAGCGTTAGTGTTACAGCAAAACCTTTTATTGGCCCTGATCCAAATTGGAATAACATAAACGCTGCTATCAGGGTTGTTGAATTGGAGTCAACTATAGCCTTAAGAGCCTTGTTAAATCCATTATTGATAGCGGCCTTAATAGGTTGACCATTTTGGAGTTCTTCTCGGATCCTTTCATTGATAAGAACATTAGCATCAACAGCCATTCCTAGAGTTAGAATAATACCCGCAATACCTGGCAATGTTAATACCAATGGGCTATTGGGCAACATAACATTAAGAAAGCCCATTATCCCGAATATCATAAGTAGATTAAGCATAAGGGCAACATTAGAAACAACACCAGCAGTAAGATAGTAGATCAACATAAAGGCGAAAACTAAAGCACCACCAATTATCGTTGCTTTTATACCTGAGTCAATAGACTCTTTTCCTAATAGCGGCCCGATAGTTCTTTCTTCTTCGATCCTTATTGGTGCGGGAAGAGAACCATGTCTTAAAGCTCTAGACATAATTGACGCTTCTTCAAATGTAAAAGTGCCTGTTATTTGTCCTTTTCCTCCAAGGATGGGTTCATTGATGTTTGGAGCTGATAAAACTTCATCATCAATAAGAATAGCTAATCTACGACCAACATTGTCTCTAGTAAGCTTGGCAAAAGCCTTTGCTCCCTCTGCATTGAATTGCAACGAGATATACGGCTGACCAAATCCTGACGAATCAAAATCAACTCTTGCATCACTTACAGCATCACCTTTTAATGCGACCTTATCTTCGAGGATAATAGGCTCGCTGTCTTTCTCTTTTAAATATTTCAATATATATCCTGCCGGAATGGTGCCTTCTAGAGCCTTCCTAAGATGATTTGGGTTATCACTAACAAGCCTGAATTCAAGTTGAGCAACTCTTCCTAATAAAGAAAGTGCTTCGTCTCTATTAGTAATGCCAGGAAGTTGAATAAGAATCTCTCTTTCGCCTTGCCTTTGAAGAACGGTTTCTCCAACGCCCATGCTATCAATTCTGTTCCTTAAAATATCAATGGCTTTCAGAACAGCATCATTTTTATCTTCCATTTTCAAATCACTGGTATCAACTTGAAGAACTAGGTGCATGCCACCTTTAAGGTCAAGGCCTAGATTTATTCGTTTTTGTACCGGAAAGGCGAAATAAATCGATGCAGCGACTACGCACAAAATAAGAAGAACTCTATTTCTAAGATTTTTAGTCATAAATACTCCTTTTGCAATTCGTATACGATTTTATATTATACCAAAGGGTTACTTTTTCGATTTTACAACTGAGGATATCGCCTCTTTGTCGAACTCGATCTTAACATTGTCATCAACACGAACTATTACAGTTTTTTCTTTCACATTAACAACTGTTCCATGTATGCCACCAGATGTCACTATTTCGTCATTTTTATTTAAAGTGGATTTCATTTCAGACGCCACTTTTTGCTTGTCTTTTTGTGGTTTAATGACAAGAAAATAAAAAATAAAAAAGATCAATATATACGGAATAATTGGTAGTTGTGTCAAAGGATTTACAGCCTGTTCAGCTCCCATATTTAACTCCTTTAATTGTAATTGCTAAAATTTACTTCTTATTTTCTTTTTTTACAAGCGCTTTAACCGTGTCGCTCATAATAGCGCCATCTTTCAACCATTTGTTTAGCTTTTCCTGGTCGATAGCAAAAACAGCTGGTTTTTTTGCAGGATCATAATGACCCAAGATTTCCATATGTTTACCGTCTCTTGCCCTTGCTTTGCTGATGGCAACAACACGGTAATTGTATCTGCCTTTAGCTGCTTGACCTGCTCTTTGTAATCTGATTTTAACTTCCATTTACTTTTTCTCCTTTTTATTCTGACAATTGAGTCATTATTATTCTTGTTTATGTGCTAATTCAATAGCTTTTATTTGGGCCATCGCTTTGTTAATCGTTTCTTGATATTCCTTTTTTGGAATAGAATCAGCAACAATACCAGCTCCAGCCTGAACATAGGCTTTACCATTAGTTGCAACTATTGTTCTTATTGTGATACAAGTATCTAGATTTCCTGAGAAGCTGAAATAACCAATGCATCCTGCGTAAGGGCCGCGAGAGACTTTCTCTAGATCCTCAATAATTTCCATAGCACGTATCTTTGGAGCTCCAGATACGGTTCCTGCAGGAAATGCAGCTTCTAGAACATCGATGTCATCTTTAGAAGATCTTAATTGTCCTCTAACATTGCTAACAATGTGCATGACATGAGAATATTTTTCAATGTTCATAAATTCAGATAAATGTACGGTTCCCTTTTTGCAAACCCTTCCAAGGTCATTTCTTCCTAGATCAACTAGCATTATGTGCTCTGCTTTCTCTTTTGGATCATCAAGAAGGTCTTGAGCAAGTTTTGCATCATGTTCTTCATCTTTCCCTCGGGGCCGTGTTCCTGCTATCGGCCTTGTATCAACAATTCTGTCTTCACATCGCACTAAAAGTTCAGGAGATGACCCAATTATTTGGATCTTATCAAAATTGAGATAATACATGTAAGGTGACGGATTTAAAGCTCTAAGGGTCCTGTATATGTTAAAAGGTGATGTTTGTAAATCAATTTCAAAACGTTGAGATAATACGACTTGAATGATTTCACCTGCTCTTATCTGTTTTTTTGCTTCTGTTACTATTTTTTTAAATTGAGATTCAGTAAAGTTTGATTTTATCTTAAGTTTTTTGTTTTTTGTAAGGTCTTTTTTTGCGCCAATTATTTTTAAGGATATATTAAGTTGTGAGATCAGCTTATCAATATGATTAGAAGCTTTTTTATACTTATTTAATAGTTGTTCTTTTGTGTCTTTAGGATCAATTTCTACACAATTTACGATTTTGATCCTATGGTTGCGATGGTCGAAGATGATAAAATCTTTTGCCAGAATCAAAAGCGAGTCCGGCAGTTTTAGGTCGTCCTTTGTCTTGTTGGGAAGTTTTTCGAAAAATTTAACGATGTCGTAGCTAAGATATCCAACAAGTCCTCCGCAAAATCTTGGAAGCCCTGGAGTATTAACAAATTTGAATCTTTTTATTAATCTTCTTATCTCAGTAAGAGGAGATTTGTCGACATCTATATTTTCAACAATCGGCTTATTGTTTTTAAATCTTGTTACTTTGATCTTATTATCTTTTGATTCAAAGATCAGTTCAGGATCTTTAGCAAGAAACGAAAATCTTGCGACCTTCTCTTCACCTTCGACAGATTCTAAAAGGAATGAATATTTAGAATCACTTGCGATCTTAAAATATGCAGATACAGGTGTCTCTAGATCGCCTAGTATTTCTTTATAAACAGGGATCAGATTACCTTTTTTTGTTAGCTTTATAAATTCTTTTTCTGATGGAACAAAACTCATTATTTCTTTATCTCTATCTCTCTATAAAAACAGCTTTTTTTCATTGTGTGGCATGCGCAGCCTACTTGTTCTACTTTAATTAAAAGTGTGTCACAATCACAATCATAAGCAACGCTCTTTACGAATTGAAAGTGACCCGAGGTCATACCTTTTACCCAATATTCTTTTCGTGAACGTGACCAAAAACATGTTTTACCTATTTTTAAAGTTTCCTTTAAAGAATCAATGTTCATATATGCCAGCATTAATACTTCTTTTGATTTGTAATCCTGGACAATGGCAGGAATTAATCCGTCGCTGTTAAATTTCAGTTTTTTTATTGTTCGTGGTGTTATTTGTATTGTTTCTGCATCTTTCATAATCTGACGTTTACTCCTTTATCTTTTAAGTAATTTTTAACTTTTTCTACTGGAAGTTCTCCATAATGAAATACCGATGCAGCAAGTGCAGCGTCTGCAGATGTTTTGTTAAAAATATTATAAAAATCATTAAGGCTTCCTGCTCCACCGGAGGCTATCACTGGAATAGTGACAGCTTTACAAACAGCAGCAGTTAGAGCTATATCGTAGCCGTCTTTTGTTCCGTCAAAATCCATGCTGGTTAATAGAATTTCCCCTGCGCCTAAACTTTCAGCTTCCTTTACCCAGTCAATTGCATCTTTACCTGTCGGAGTTCTTCCTCCGTGAATGAATACTTCCCATTTATCCTTTACTTTTTGGGCATCAACTGCAACTACTATACACTGACTACCAAATTTCTCAGCAGCTTCTTTAATGAGTCCCGGATTTAGCACAGCTGATGTATTCATTGAAACTTTATCAGCTCCAGCATTAAGGAGTTTTCTTATATCCTCAAGGTCTCTTATCCCGCCACCAACAGTTAAAGGCATAAATACTTCTTCGGCTGTTTTTTTTACAATGTCTAATATGATCGAGCGTTTCTCGTGACTAGCAGTAATGTCTAAAAAAACAATTTCATCAGCTTTATGTTCGTTATATATTTTTGCAACTTCAACTGGATCACCTGCATCCCTAAGATCGACAAAATTGACACCTTTAACAACGCGTCCGTCTTTAACGTCTAAACATGGAATAATTCTTTTAGTTAGCAACTTTAATAGCCTCTTTTAGATCAAGCTTTCCTTCATAAAGAGCTTTTCCGGTTATAACTCCAAGTATACCCTTTTTTTCAAGTGCTTTTAAATTTTTGATATCTTCAATGCAAGAAATACCGCCTGAAGCAATAACAGGGATATTTGTTGCATCTAGCAGCTCTTCTAAGCTTTTTAAATTGGGGCCTGTAAGCATTCCGTCACGTGCAATATCGGTGTAAATAATACATTTTAACCCTAGGTCTTCAAGCTGTTTAACAAAATCGATTGCTTTTATATTGGTTGTTTCGATCCATCCTTTAAGCGTTAGCAGGCCGTCTTTACAATCTAAGCTTATGGCAATTTTATCGCCCCATTGAGCAAGTATTTCCTTTAAGAATTCCCTGTCTTTAATTACTTTTGTTCCCAGAATCACTCTTTGAACGCCGCCATTAATTAATTTTTCGATATCTTCCTTTGTTCTTATGCCTCCGCCAACCTCAACAGGTATACCAATAGTTTGAGCAATTTTTATGATAATATCTATATTTTTTGGTTCTCCTCTTTGAGCACCATCTAGATCAACAATATGTATATATTCAGCACCTTTGTTCTCCCAAATTTTAGCTGTGGCTATGGGAGCGCTGGAATATTCTGTTACTTCATCGAAATTGCCTTGCAGCAATCTAACAACATTTCCGCCTTTGATATCTATTGCTGGAAAAATTATCATTGTTATATCTCTGTAAAATTTTTAAGGATCGTTAGTCCTGCATCCTGACTTTTTTCAGGGTGAAATTGTACTCCATAGATATTGTCTTTCCATATGGATGATGCAAAATCGATGCCGTAGTTTGTTGTAGTTGCAACAATATCCTTGTGTCTTGGGTTAACATAATAGGAATGACAAAAATATGTGTTTACTTTATTGTCAATGTCTTTAAAAATTGGACAATTAGTTAAGCGAATATCCAATTGATTCCAGCCCATCTGAGGCACTTTTAAAGTATCATCAGTGGGTTTAAATCTTTCAACACTTCCTTCAATAATTCCAAGCCCTCGAACCTCGCCGCCCTCATCGCTTCTTTCAAAAAGCAATTGATATCCCAGGCAGATACCTAAGAACGGTTTTCCCTGTTCTATAGATTTTTCAATGCAAGAGACTAGACCAAGTTCCTTAAGTTTCTCTATGGCTGGCTTAATTGCACCAACTCCAGGTAAAACCACCTTATCAGCATTTAGTATCTCGTCTTTATTCTGGGATATCGAAGCTTTTGCACCAACCTTTTCAAATGCTTTTTGAACACTTCTAAGATTTCCCATTCCGTAATCAATGATCGCGATCATAATTTTTATTTCTTTTTCTTGTGTGGTGATTTCTGTATATAAAAACTCGTTGAAGCATCGAGATATTTATAGGTTTGGAAATCACCTTTTCGGGATAATTTCCCGAATATTTATTTTAGTCAATTATCCCTTTAGTTGACGGCACTTCACCCGCTCTTCTGGGATCGATAGTTGTTGCAATATCTAAAGCCAATCCAAGTGATTTAAAAACACTTTCTACGCAAGTATGAAGATCCTCATCAGGATTTTCAATAAGTACGTTTATGGTTGCGCCTAATCCTTTTGCAAATGATTCTAAAAAATGTTCCAAATATTTTGTTGAATAGTTCTCTTGATCCTTAATGGAACTAAAATTATTTATGTTGTCCAATTCTAAAGAGAATGTCTGTAGTTTTAAATGCGGTCTACCGCAAATATCGATTACAGAACGAGCCAATGTCGATTCCATTGGTGCAAAGGCAGAGCCAAAACGCTTGATCCCATTAACATTTTCGCCCAAGGCTTTCTTGAATAGTTTACCAAGAACTATGCCAATATCTTCATTTGTGTGGTGTATATCAATTTCAAGATCAGCTTTCTTTACCTCAATATTTAGATCGAAATATCCGTGAAAAGCAAAAAGTTCGAGCATGTGATCCAAAAAGCCAATATTAGTATTGATCTTTGTTTGACCTTTGCCGTCGACATTAACCTCGGCTACGATCTCTGTTTCGTTGCTTTTTCTTTCTAACTGTGCTTTTCTATCCATGATTCTCTCCTCTGCATAAATGCAGAATAATTAGTTAAATCTAATTTTAATTGATTCGCAATGCTTTGTTAACCCCTCAAGTGTTGCTATCTTTTCAATAGGGCCTCTAACCTTTTCTAATGCTTTTTTGCTATAAGAGATAATGTGGCTCTTTTTTGTAAAATCCGAAAGACAAAGGCCTGAAAAATATCTGGCAGATCCAAGCGTTGGTAAAACATGGCTTGGTCCTGCGGCATAATCACCCAGAGCTGTGGGGCTGTATTCTCCTAAAAAGATCGCTCCAGCATTAATGATTTTATTTGCAATGCTTGATGCATTATTAGTCATTATTTGAAGATGTTCTGGCGCAATGTTGTTGACTATATTAATTGCTTCATTAATATTCTTTGCAAAAATGGCATATCCTTTAGGGACTCTTTTGCGTACCTGCCGTATTAATTGCTTTGAAGTTGAAACTAAAATTGCCAACCCGCCCAAATGCTCTATTTGTCCTTCCATATCTGCAACAACAAAATTTGGATTAGTATGACGGTTTGCTATAATAGCTAATTCAGAAGGACCAGCTAGCATATCGATATCAACAAAGCCAAACAATTGCCTTTTTGCCTCGGTAACAAAAGAATTCCCGGGGCCAACGATCTTATCTACTTTTGGTATTGTTTTGGTCCCAAGGGCTAATGCTGCAATTGCCTGAGCACCTCCGACCTTGTAGATCTCATTAACTTTCAAAAGATTTGCGACAGCCAGGATATATGGATTGACCCTTCCATCCTTATCTGGCGGCGTTGCAATAGCGATCCTTTTAACACCGGCAACTTTTGCAGGTATAACGGACATATATACTGATGATACCAATGGTGCTGTCCCAGCCGGAACATAAATTCCGACATTTTCCAAAGGAAGTATGTTTTCTTTTAAAAGGACACCTTCGCCATCTTTAATCCTGCAAGGTTTTTGGACCTGCTTTTTATAAAACATGTAAACGTTATTGGTAACTATTTTTAGATTTGAAATAAAGTCTGAAGTAATGTTCTGAAAAGCTCCGCTGATCTCGCTTTCGGGTACACGTATTTCTTTAGCCGTTAATTTTGCTTTATCAAATCTTTTTGTATATTTGATCACAGATTCATCACCATTTTGGCGAATATCTTCAATGATCTTGTGGACCTTTTCATCTACAGTTTTTTTGTGATTTGAAAGATTTCGGTTGTAGAGTTTTTGTAAAGCCTCGCTTTTGTTTGTTAAGATTTTCATAATTTAATGATCCTTTTAATTATGCTGGTTGCTTTTTTAATGGCATCTTCAACCTTGTCGATCTCTTTGCTCCCTGCTTGAGCCATTTGAGGCCGTCCGCCTCCGCTACCGTCTATTAAAGGAGCAATTTCCTTGATCAGATCGTTAGCGCTTATGTTCATTTTAACTAAGTCATTTGAAACAGAAACGATTATCGAAGCGTTTTCGTCAGTTGTGGCTCCAAGGACAATGATAGCTGATCCAATTTTTTTCTTGATAAGATCAGCGACTTTTCTAAGCGTTTCCATATCAGCATCTTTTATGAAGTGGGATACCAAATGCGTTTTATCGACTGACTCAGAACTTTGAATAATAGAATCCACTGAATTTTTAAAGGCATCAAACTTATATTTTTCTAATTCTTTCTGTAATTGTTTTACCTTGGCGTTCTGCATCTTTACTCGATCAACAAGTTCGTCTGTCGGAGATTTTAACGTTTGAGCAAGTGCATCTAATTTGCTGAGCAATTCATTTGTATGTTCAATCGCTCCAAGCCCTGTTTTTGCTTCAATACGGCGAATACCTTGTGCGATAGCACTTTCACTTACGATCTTAAAAAAGCCAATTTGGCCAGTAACCTCTAAATGTGTTCCGCCACAAAACTCTTTTGAATAATCGCCAATTGATATGATTCTGACCACTTCTCCGTACTTTTCTGCGAAAAATGCTAGCGCCCCACTATTTTTTGCTTGCTCTGAACTTAAGAACTCTTTTGTTACGGTTTCACAATTAATGACATAATCATTAACGAGTGTTTCCACTTTAAGAATCTCTTCTTTTGATAATGCTTTATGATGTGTAAAATCAAAGCGCAATCTGTCTTGAGAAACATATGATCCCTGCTGCTGAACGTGTTTTCCTAGTACCTCTCTGAGAGCATTTTGAAGTAAATGAGTTGCAGTATGATTTCGCATGATTGATAAACGTCTTTCAATGTCGATCTCAGCTTTAATTGTCTCATTAACTTTAAAGTGGCCTTCTTCAACAGTTCCGATATGAAGAAAAACATCATCAATCTTTTGTGTTGTTATGATTTTTATTGAACCCCTATCGTTTTTAATATATCCCGAATCGCCAACTTGTCCTCCAGCTTCAGCATAGAAAGGTGATTTATCTAAGATGACCATAACCTCATCGCCTTTTGACGCTTCTGTTACCTTTTGGTTCCCAGAAACAAGTCGGATGATTGTGCTTGTGCTGTTTGCATGCTTGTGGCCTATAAATTCAGTCTTCGGTGCGCCAAGGTCTAGGTTATTGCCTGTAAAAACGTCACCGGTCATTTTGCTTGATGCTCTTGATTGTTCTTGTTGTTTATTCATTAACTTTTCAAATGTTGGTAGAGCAGAGTCATATATTTCATCAGTGTCAAAATTGCCAAATACAGTAGTAACCAAAGTTCCCATTGTTGGCAGAGTAAGCCCATGTGTATCTTTAAACTCAAACAGAAGTTTTCCAACATCAGCAGAAATTTCACCTTTTGAGGAGGTGTTCTTTAGTACTTCTAATAATTTTTCTTCAAATGCAGGCAACTTCTCTATTCGAACCTTTATGTATGCTTTTTCAACGCTTTCTATCATTCCAGCAACATCTTTAGCTTTATTTTTTATCTCAGGATACTGGTCTCCCATAGATTCTACTACGGAGGGCACTAATTTATATATAGACGGAGATCTCGTGTTCCCTGATCTAATTGATATATCAGAAACAGTAATTATCAATTTTTTAATAACATATCCACGCCCTTCATTAGAAGGAACAACGCCGTCAGATATGCCAAAAACAATCGCTCTTATATGATCAGCTATAATTCGCTTTTCTCTGAGATCTATCTTTGTCTTGCCTTTCTCCAACGCAGTTTCAATTGAGTTAAGGATCGGAGCAAAGATATCAATGTCGAAGTTGCAAGTCTTTCCTTGAATGACAGACGAAAGCCTCTCTAACCCCATTCCGGTATCAATGTTCTTATTCGGCAGTGGTTCAAGGGTTCCGCCTTCTTTTCTTTCGAATTGGGTGAATACAAGATTCCATACTTCTGAAAATCTTCCAGGCTCATCATCGGGATCTTTTGGGTTTCCGCCTTTTTCAGGTTCGTAATCATAGAAGATCTCTGAACAGGGTCCGCACGGTCCATTCGGGCCGTTTTCAACAGCATTTGATGGCCAATAATTGCTTTTTGGCCCTAATTTAAAGATCTTATTCTTCGGAATGCCGATATCGTTTAACCAAATATTATAAGCTTCATCGTCCTCTTTAAATACAGATACCCACAGTCGTTCGGCTGGAATTTCAAGAACTTTTGTTAAGAATTCCCATCCCCATGAAATAGCTTCTTTCTTGAAATAGTCGCCAAATGAAAAATTTCCCAGCATTTCGAAAAATGTATGATGAAAATTTGTTTTTCCTACTTCATCAAGGTCATCAGTTCTCATGCATTTCTGGGATGTGGCAGCTTTAGTGTAATCGTCGATATTTCCTAAAAACTGGCGTTTGAATTGCTGCATCCCTGCTGTTGTAAAAAGAACCGTAGGATCATCTTTTGGAACCAGAGAGTCACTAACTATGACTTTGTGTCCCTTTGATTCAAAGAACTTTAAAAATTTTATTCTGATCTCATTTGTTGTCATCATGATTTTTAAACAATTCTGTAAGTGTTTTTCTGATAGAGTTTCCGCTAAATCCACGTCTTGTTAAATATCCATAAAGCCGTTGCCGCGCTTTTTGATCATCAATATTTTTGTATTTCTCCAGCCTTCTTTGGGCTAATTCTATAACTATGCTAAGCTCATCAAAATTATCTTGCGAGTGAGCTAGTTCTTCTTCAAGGATGTCAGATTTGACCCCCTTTTGTTTTAGCTCCATTCTAATTCTGCTTATCCCAAAAGGTTTGTTCAATCGATAGTTTATCCACTTTTTTGCGAATTGCCTATCGTTAATAAGATCAAGATCCTTAAAATAATTAATGCAGTTGCCAATAATGTTGCCTGAGATCCCTTTTGTGTTTAACTTGTCTCGGATCTCTTTCTCCGAGCGTTCCCTGAAATTTAAAAGCTGGTAAACTATATTCTTTGCTTTGAAAAGTTCTTTTTTATCGTCAGATAAGGGTTTCATTAAGACATGTTATCTATGAGATTAAGCTAAATCGAATTTTTTTAATATTTCCTTCTCGATTTTAGCTAAGATCTTAGGGTTATCTTTTAAGAATTGCCTGGAATTTTCTTTTCCTTGTCCGATCTTTTCACCTTCATATGAGAACCAGGCACCTGCCTTTAGAATGATGTCATTATTTACAGCAAGGTCTATTATGTCAGCCTCTTTTGATATTCCCTCATTAAAATGAATTTCGAAAAAAGCCTCTTTAAATGGGGCAGCTACCTTGTTCTTAACGATCTTAGCCTTAACTTTATTCCCAATAATAACTTCACCTTGCTTCATAGATTCTACTCTTCTTAAGTCAATTCTTACTGAAGAGTAGAATTTAAGGGCGCGTCCTCCAGTGGTCGTCTCAGGAGAACCGAACATAACACCGATCTTCATTCTTATCTGGTTTATAAATATTACGCATGTCTTTGATTTGCTGATGATGGCTGTAAGCTTTCTAAGGGCTTGTGACATCAAACGAGCTTGTAATCCCATGTGCGAATCACCCATATCTCCTTCTATTTCTGCACGAGGAGTTAAAGCTGCAACAGAATCAATAATTATCAGGTCAACAGCATTAGATCTAACCAAGGTCTCTGTTATTTCAAGGGCTTGCTCTCCCGTGTCAGGTTGAGAGATCAAAAGATCTTCTAATTTAACGCCGATCTTTTGAGCATAAGCAGCATCAAAAGCATGCTCAGCGTCAATAAATGCTGCTGTACCGCCGGTTTTTTGCAGCTGGTTGATCAAACTAAGGGTCAGTGTTGTCTTTCCTGAAGATTCAGGCCCGAAGATCTCTATAACTCGTCCCTTTGGGACTCCTCCAATACCTAATGCGATGTCCAGAGCAAGTGAGCCTGTCGGTATGGCCTCTATTCCTTTTGGAACACTGCCATCAAGCTTCATTATTGATCCTTTTCCAAATTGTTTTTCAATTTGTGCTAGTGCAAGTTCAAGAGCTTTTTTCTTGTTAGGATCTGTTTCTAGTGTCTTTTTCTGTTCAGCCATTTTAAACCTCTCATTTCATTGGGTAAAAAATCGATCTTATTAAATAATATTAGGAATTGTATTCTATTTACCTAATAGAAAATAAAAAAATCGGGGGATTTAATTGGTTAATTAAATTTCAGAATTGGGATTATACATTAGTAAAAATACTATGTCAATACAATATGCTCTCTGGGTAGTGTGTAACATGTTGAAAAGGATAGAATTATATCCATAAAATGCAAATCTACAAGAAATTTCTTATATTAATTTTAATGTTATTAATAGTTATACTAGATTGGATCATTATTGCTTCCAGTAAAACTGGTTTGCGCAGGCTACAGCGCACAGAGCGGCTGTTTCCACCTTAAGAATAGTTTTTCCAAGAGAAATACCAATGCAGTTGTTATTATGGGCAAAGTTGTACTCTTCTTCAGTAAAATCTCCTTCAGGGCCTATTAAAAAAGCAATTTTTTCTGGATTTTTATTTTTTTCGAAAGAATCAAGAATGTTTAGAGTTTTTCCGAGAAGGCTTGGAATGAAAATCACAGTATCTTTCATCAATGTTTCAACCGTTTCCTCTAGGGTTGATATTGGGTTAATCGTTGGAATAGTAGAACGTTTTGATTGCTTTGCTGCATTTAGAGCAACGGCTTGATAACGAATTATTTTATTTGTTAATCTCTCTGGGGACAAACTTACTTCTGTTCTTTTTGTGTTAAGTGGAATGATCGAAGAAACGCCTAATTCTGTAGCTTTTTCTATGATTGTTTCGAACTTGCTTTTTTTGGGCATAGCACATGCCAGAATTATATCAGGTTTGGGTAATTCGGCTGTTACACAAGAAAGGATTTTAACTTCAGCAAATTTGGATGATATGCTGATTATTTCCCCTTCTGCTTCTTGGCCGGAACCATTGAGAAGAGAGATCTTTGTTTTAGGTTTAGCACGAAGAACATTTTTTAAATGGTGTAGCTCTTGCTTGTCTGTAATGGTTGCTGTTTGCTGGTTTAAATCTAAATTTGGACAGTAGGATCTGTGCATTAACTTATTCTCATCGTCCTAGAGATAATGGACTAATGTTTGTTTCTAGAGTGAATTCAGGATTGTTGATCGGGTGAACTGCATCCGTAGGGACATTTCTTGTTCTCAGGTCAAGATGTATATGCTCAATTCTTGCAGGAGTACCACTATCAATAACATCAAAGAAAGAATTTTGAGAAAGAGTAATTAAGTCGGGAAATTGCGGTGTTGTTGATCCGTCTACACAGTTAGAAAAATTTGCATCAATGCATTTGTGCAGTGTATTAGCATTATCCATTAAATAGCAAACCCATGTGTCATCAGAATAATCATCAGGTGTGATGTTTGATGTCCCAGCACCATCATTGTCTTGTCTTAAACAAAGGTATGGAGTTGCGATAGCGTCATCCTCTTCAATGCCTGAATCTAATTGGTCTCCAATTACTAGTGATGCATCTTTTGAGATTTCAAACATTACAGAAGAAAGCTTAACTGAAGGTATCGTAGAATTTGAGGTTGATCCCTGAATGCTTTTCAAAGAGGATGTGAAAGATATGACTCCAAGCATAACAATCCCTATAAGAACTGATGCAACAATCAATTCTGTAAGAGACATTCCTTTATTTGCTTTAAAATTCATTTTATTAAATATCCGATCAGTGCTTATTATTCTGGATAAGTTACATTCATGAACAGTTGCCTGACTCCACCGTTAGAACCAGGTACATCCTCCAGCCACCATATAATATTATAGATCCCAATAGTATCATTAAAGATCACGCCGGTTTCAAGATCGCTTCCTCCTGCAAGGTTCCAGGTGTCAGCATCGACTTGCTCTCTTAGTTCATCAATGATACTTTTTCCAATGTATGCTGCTTCTAATCTTCTTACAGATTGGGCACTGTGGGGTTTTAGCATAGAAACGGTTGTTAGAATGCCTGCTGCCGCAATCGTAAAAATGATTGCGGTTACAATTACTTCTACCATTGAAGCAAAACCTTGATTTTTACGAATTCTTAACATACTGCTTTATCCTTTAAAAGATCTAATTACACTCGGTGCCACCACCTCGAACACAACCCATTCTTGCACAAATCCCAGCAGTTACTTCATTTATGCATTTAATTGTCCCGTCTGTATCAATTGATAAAGTGTAATCACCTGTCCTGGTAATAGTGGCGACAGGATTTGCCGTTGAAATATTGGCATCTGTTAAAGCGTCAAAGTTCTCAGGAGCACCAAATTCAACATCCAGATCATCCAGATCATCAGCATAAGAACCGTTTTCAAATTCATAAATTCTTTGAGCATCTAGCAGTGCCTGGAGTATTTTTGTGCCTTCTCCGGATTTTACTTTTTCAACTTGATTCGTGATCTTAGGTAATGTTAACCCCGCTAGAGTTCCGATCACAACTATGGTGACAACGATCTCTGTTAGTGTAAATCCTGATCTTGATTTTACCTGCATAATATTCCTCGTATCGAATCATTTCTTGGGAAAACATCCAAGCCCGCTGAGCGAGCTTGGATGTTTTTAAAAAGCTAAACAAAGTTGTATAAATTTTACTGACGACTACTAATTATAATTGGCTAAATGCTCCAGCACCAGCTCTTGTCATGTCTAACTGATCATTTGACATATCAATTACATAAGTGACCGTGTTAGCACCTGCACAGGCTGCTGTTTGAGTTTCATCTGCGACAATTGTAAGTTCGTCAGTACCACCATCATATGTTGCGCAATATAAAAATTCAG
>JAHJCZ010000041.1 GCA_018812705.1 Candidatus Omnitrophota bacterium | reverse complement strand
TATTATATTTGTATTTCTTTGGGTGATGACCTGTTAAAAATTGCTCAAGTCAAAGGTTCGTTAAAATCCTGTAAAGTTCTAAATGTCGTTTCAGTAGATGTAAAAGGAATGTCTGATGCAGACCTTCCCAAAACTGTGCAATCTGCATTAAGCGGTTTTAATACAAAGAAATCCATTGCAGTCAGTGTTGTTCCACCTAGCATGGTAACAACAAAGAATATTGAAGTCCCCTCGACGAATCCTGACGAGATCAAGTCTATTGTAGGTTTGCAGGCAGGGCGTCATACGCCTTTTTCAAGAGATGAGATCCAGGTTGGTTTTGTGAATATTGGAGTATATAAAAGCAATTATTCAAAGATCCTTCTTGTAATTGCTAACAAAAATGTGCTTAAGCATCAGTTGGAGGTTTTTGAAAAAGCAGGAATTAAGATCGAAAAAGTGCTTTTTGCTCCAGAAGGAATCGCAGGATTATATTCTGATGCGCTTGGTTTGAAGAACGAAGCCATTCCAAAGGGGATTATTGATGTTGATGAAAATTCAACAAACTTTGTCATAGCTTTCCATGGTATTTCAATTTCTTCGAGAAGTGTTCCTATAGGTAAGATTCAGCTTGCTAAAGAGGGTGAGACTGCGATCAACAAGCTAGTTGATGAGATTAAAATGACTTTGGATCTTTATATTAATGAGGACATTGAACCGGCACCTGCTCAGTATTTAATTACTAATGAGGATGAACATACAAAAGCCCTTCAAGCAGCATTAAAAGAAAAGCTGAACTGGGCAGTTGAATTTGTTCCTTATGTTGATAATGTTAAAGCAACGAGTTCATCAATAAAGAAAATAGCCAATAATTATCCCAACGCTTCATTCTTAGATATAATTTCTTCTGCATCAATTGTTCAGGATATTCAGGTAGATCTAATGCCTGAAGAAGTTCTTATGCAAAGATCATTGGAAGAACAAGGAAAAGAGCTTTTTAAGGCAGCCACTACAGGATTTATAATCCTATTTTTAGTGGCTTTAACTTTAGGATTACGTATTTATTTTAAAAGTACATATTTGAATAAACTGCAATCAAAATACAAAGCAAATAGAGAAGAAGTTGTAAAACTGGAAGAGGACTCTAAGCAAACAAAGATCATTCAGAAGTATTTAGCTGGAAGGATGGTTAGTTTAGAAACAATAAGAGAGCTATATTATAATATTCCTGATAGTGTTTATTTAACAAATGTATTTCTTGATGAAGATGGAAGCGTAAGTATCCAAGGCGTATCTGAGATCGCGTCACTTGTTTTTAATTTGGGAACAACGCTTAAAGAGTCAGCGCTTTTTAAGAGTGTGGAGATCAAGTCAACTACATCAAAGAAGGACAGAGGAAAAGATGTGTCTGCTTTTGAGATAACTTTAAAATTAAAATCGTTTGCTGACGATGATGATACTAAGACGGAAAATACGGAGGAATAAAATTGATTCAGAAATTTATTTCCAATTTATCTGATAATGAAAAAAAGATCTTTTATATGACTGTTCTGTTTGTCTTATTAGCATGCTTTGACAGGTTATTTTTAGGTCCGGTATTAGGCAAATTGTCTACCATAGACAATGAGATTTCTATACAAGAGCAAAGTGTTGTTAGAGATCTTAGATTTTTGACATATAAGGATAAGATTGTTAGAGAATTAAAGACTTTTGAAAAGTATATTCACAAAGGCCAAAAAGATGATGATGTCATTAATGCTGATTTTTTAAGTGTAGTTGAAAGACTTGCAACGAAGACAAAAGTTAATCTTGTCAAAAGCAATCCTTCAGAAATAAAACATGAAAAAGACCTTGATAAATATTATGCAAATTTAGATTGTGTGGGGACATTAGAAGATGTCTTGACATTTATGCATGAGATAAATTCTACTGAAGAGTTGCTAAAGGTAGTAAAGTTCAACATGTCTCCCAAAAGAGGGGTTGAAAATACTGTCAATGTGTCGATGTCGGTAGTCAAAGTGGCAATTAATTCAAGAGAGACAAAAGAAATTGCTGCTACGAAATAGAAACTTCCATTAAATTTAATCATATCCAATCATTCCTGTAATAGCTAATTGAAATGAAAACTCTAATTACTTTTATAATAACGATTATTATTGGTATTTCTACATTTGTTCAGGCTGATCCTATTGATGTGAATAGCCTGAAAACCAAGTTTGAAATGGCAGCGCAAGAGTTTGATGCTGGGAATTATGATCTAGCAATTAAACTTTTTAATGAAACACTAGAGATACATCCACAATTCGCACATTCTTACAATTATCTTGGAATGGCATATAGATCAAAAGGACTGGAACTGAACCAGGTCATTGTTTATTTCGAGAAAGCTGTTGAATTTGATCCCAATCTTGCCGCAGGCTATGAAAACTTAGGTAAAACATATTATAGTTTAGGAGAGTTTGAGAAAGCTGAAGAAGCATGCAAGCGAGCTCTTGAGATCGATCCTAATATGGTTTCTGTCCAAATATCGTTAGGTTGGATATATCTTATTGGGATGGGAGACGCTTCTGAGGCAATTGAATATTTTGAAAAAGTAACTTCTCAAGAATCAAATCAGCCTCCTTATGCATATTTAGGGCTTGGTATTGCCTATTATCTTCAGGGAGATAGTCATAAAGTTTTAGAACTAATTACTTCTTTAAGAAAAATAAAATATGAGAGCCTTGCTTTAGAGCTTGAGAACCTTATTAGAAATGGAAAGCAAATAAACCCTAATGAATTTGGTGCTCCACTTGTTGCAAAGGGAAACAAACAATCAACACTGATTAAGCAGTTTCCTGTGGATCTTGAAAAAAAGAAGACTGCACTTGATGATGGTGTCGGCGGAATGAAAGTTCGTTTAAGAGAGAAGCCACTTGATTATGATAAACCTGACTTTGAGAACATGACCGGTTCCGAACGTATTCGTGAATTAAGGAATAGAGAAGATGCTGCAAGCTCAATTTTTGGTGAGTATTATGGAATGACGGGACATGCTTTTTAAAACATTTATTTTGTATCTTATTACATCATATAAATATTAAGTGGGATATAATCTCGGGAAGGCCCTTTCTAGAGCAGGATAGCTTTTTGAGGCAACATTAGATTCGGGTTTTAATGCAATTTAGGAAGATTAATTTGTGTTTCTGCAGAATATCTTTTCCAATCAACTTCGTAGACCAATATCTTAGTTCGTACAGTCAGATCAGATTCTTTTATTAAAGGCTTGAAATATTTGAGTCCTTTTCCTTCGAAGAAGTACAGATGCACTAAAAGAGATTTTGCAAGAGGTCTGTCAAGAAGGATGCATTTATAGGCTTCTTGATCTTTTATTAGAAGTACAGAGTATGAGAGACTTGGGGTCTTTTGTAGTTCTTCTTTTACTTCATTGTCCTCTAGATAGATAACACTTATAGGTGTACCTTTTCCGTAAGTATTTGAATTTATATTACATTCTTTGGTTTTTAAATCTATTGTAACATTCTCTTCGAAGATCACTCTATTGCGGTTAGCGTCAAGCTGATCAAGAATACCGCTATATTTATAGGCGCCGCCAACAAGCTTCCAGAGGAATTGAACATATTTGTCAGAATTTCTATCTGGGACTTGCTTTAGTAGGGCAGGATCCTTATTGATCTTCTCAAGCTCAGCAAAATTCCACTTTCCAATGAATTTCAATTGAAGATTATTTTCAACAAATTCATTGTATATCAGTAAGTAGGATGGAGGCGGTGTTTTATGTGTTAGTTCTAAAAGTCGGTTAATTGAGTCAGCTTCATTAAAAACAGTTGATAGTGCTATTGCAGCTTTGATAGGTGGCAAGCCTGTAATAAGCTTTAAAAGTGCTATGCTTGTCGATAATTCAAAACCACGCTCTTTGACTAGGAAATCAGCTGCTTTATTGCCGCTATTATTAAGCATTCTTATAAAGCCTAAAGCTTGAGTTTCATTTTGACTTAAGAATATGTTAGAAACCCAATATGCTTGAGGGACATTTATTGTAGCACCATCGAAGGTAACACTTCTTTCTGCAATAGACTTGATGAAATGTCCAGGGGGCCACCATGTGGTGATAATACTATCTTTTGGTGTTTTTTCTTTAATTTGAAGTAAAGAGCTTTCCCAGGTCTCATTAAATATAGGATTAAGCAGAGATTCGATCGTATTGTTAATAGAGTTTATTGGAATTAAAACAGTCGCAAGGATAACCACAGTTAATAAAATGTTTAAAATTAACTTTTTAGGATCAATGGCTGTTGAACTCGGGCATTCAGCTTTTCTTGAATTAATAACGAAAGAAAAGAATCTATATATGCGTTCAATTCCAATAGCAAAAAATATTGAAAGGGGAACGAATACAAGCATAACAAATCTCTGCGCACCTGAAGAGATAATTAAAGATATTGATAGAAAAACAGTGATAATGATGATTTTAGGAATGTCCTGAATGTTTTTTTGCCTTGGGATAGTGATCAAGGAAGCAATAAAGCCCAATAAGGCTATAACTATAAAGAATTTTCCTCCGGAGTATTCAACAATATAACTAAGCGTTGCATTGTGAAGCTCCGATACGCTTATGTATAGATCCGGCCATAATGATAATTGAGGTGTTAAGAAATTCTTTAATGCTATCCAGCCTTCCCTAAATAGAACAAAGAACTCACCTGTACCGAAAGCTAATGTCACCGCGAAGAAACTTAGAACTGAAAAAATACCGAAATATGAAAAAGAATTCTTTGATCCAGACTTATCTTTTAAAATAAAATGGTTGTACAAAATTATTATTATAGCTGATGAAAAGATAACAAAAAAGATCAACACCCATCCTTGCCAGAAGAAAGCATAAAGCATTAGTAAGAAGGCGCTTAACAGGCCATATAAGAAATTTTTCTTTAGAGAGTTTTTTGATAATCCCAAGAAAATTATTGATATTATCAGTAATGGAAAAAGGGTATTGTATGGATCGTTATCATACCATCCGAAGGTGCTTCTTTTAATATAAATCGGGGCAAGAAGGAAAAAAACAGCTCCGACAAAAGAAGATACTGCGCTTATTCCAAAAGAATAACAAATAATAAGGAATGGAATAACTGACAATGCTGCAATAACAAGTGGCGTGTAGCTAACAGCATGCATTAGATCAGTGCTGGGATTAAAGATCTGCATAATTTTATAAATAGAGAAGCCAATGTATGGGTGTAAAGTTAAAGGTTCATAGTGTCCGTTAGGTGCAAGCATAAGAGGGTTTAAATACTTGCTTCCCTTTATCGTACTTGAGATCTTTCCCGTGTTTTCTATGTTTTTTGTTAATCCGTAATAGTAAAAAGAGTCCGAAGCTAAAAGGTAGGGGCTATTTCTTTCTTGAAGTGATTGCTCAGTGAAATTTTTAGCAACTGACTTTATCGAACTGCGCACTTTCAGCTTTTCTTTGTTTAAAAGTTTATTAAATTGGGTTCTTATCAGTAGGTTTTTTTCCTGAGGGCTAAGGTCAGCATGATTGGCTTCAATGTTTTTTCTTACAGTTTCTCTTAGATGATGAATAACGATTAAAGTCGCCTTTTCTCGAAAATCACCTGGCGAATAGTTTAATAAAGGGAAAAGGCGGAAAAATAATCCTATTGATGATGAGATGATAAAGATCAGTAAATACTTAAAGAATGTGCTCTTTTTTGAAGGTTTGCAACAGCACTTATTTTCCGATTTATTATTAATTATAGTTATTTTGTCTGATCCCATATTTTTGCTAGTTCTTCATGTTTTTATATTGTGGTATCATACCAAAAAAGAATGCTGTATCCTAGGGATTATTTCTTTGATTTTATGCTAAACCCAAAATGGTTGTTTCGTGGGATTTATTCAGAAATTTTGTAATATTTATAAAGAAGCAGGATCTTATTTGATGGGATTGCATAGCTTTTTCTTCTACGTGTGATATCTTTTGCAGTGATCATTCCAATAAGTTCTCCAGACTTGTTCAATAATGGGCCACCGCTGTCACCTTCATCAAGATTTAAGTTTATTTCGATAATCTCAATGCCTTTTATATCTTGGCCATCCAATTGTTTACTAACTCCCAAACCTGTAATAATACCGCCAGTAATGGTTTGCTGCCATAATTTACTGCTGGAAACATTGATTATTTCTTGCCCCAAGCTAATGGAATTTGAATCGGCAAATTCTATTGGAGTGAACGACTCGATAGCCTTGATTTTTATTAATGAAATATCGAATTCAGGCAAGGTCGTTAATACTTCTGAATAATAAATTTTATTATTATGCAGCTTAACTTTTATTATATTACAATCAATTATTGTGTGAAGATTTGTTACGACAATGCCATTGTTTGAGATAATGACACCAGAACCTATCTTGTATTGACTGGTGTCCTTGGGATTTGAGAGAGTCTGACGGAAGGCTTTAACAGTAACAAAAGATTTTTTTGATTTAATAATATCATTGATTATAGAATCCTGGGCAAAGCAGTAGTTCGACAATATTACTATATTTGTTATAATTGCAAAAATAGATAGGAAGATGTTTGTTCTTTTTATTGACATAATAACAGTATATTATTTAGTGAGAAATATTAGTATAACTCTTTTTGTGATTATACAGAACAGAATATAGCATAAGTATAGATTGAAAAAGAGTAATATTGCTGGATAAATGTGGATTTATTTTCTATTATATAGAATAGAATATATGCACAAATCTATGTCTATCAAAAGATTAATTTTCTAAATAGTAAGTGAGGTTTAAATTATGAAAAAGATTTTATTCTTTATTATTGCTTTAATATGTAGCGGTTGTGCATCTGTAGATAAGGTTACTGAAAAGACAATTAACACATATGACTATTATGAAGATACTTTTTCTGATGCAATGGAAGAGATCAGTATTGATTATCTCAAAGCGAATGAGCTAAGTTCCGAAAGAATGAGAGAAGCAGGCAGAGAGTTTAAATATGATATTCTTGGAGCTAACAAACCAGTCATTGATAAAAAACAAGCTAAAGCTGCAATTCTTAAGGCAAAAAAAACTTTATCCGAATCAGAACATAAGATGGCTTATCTACTAAAATCAGCAAAGATAGATAAAGAAATCGGAATGCCTGATACAAGAAATTATGTTTTTGTACATTTTAGCCCAATAAAAGACAATCCGGATATTAGTGGAGAAACATATCTTGTTGTTATAAATCGATTCTATGATATCGTTGTTTATTCAGGTATTTTCTCGCCATCCAAAGGTGATCCCTTCTACAAGTATGCTGATGTTTTAAAGGAAATAAGGAAATAAACAAAGTTAAATGAAAATATCCAATAAAATTTCAGTTTTTATTCTCTTTCTTCTTACTGTTCTAGGATGTAACACTATTATAGGCTTGACTCAGCTTTCAAAGATAGGCTTTGAGTTGAGAAATGTTGTTAAAAGGGATATGGCCTTAACAGAAGTTGTCACTTCAATAAACAATCATCAGCACAAAAAAGTAATTTTATTTGAAAGGGTTTTAAGGATAGCTGAAGAGGTCGCATTTGAAAATGTTACAGACATTCGCAAAAGGTATTTATTGGAACATATTGAACTATTGAAAGAAGGCTTTAATAAAATTGGCAAGCAAGCGGCATCTAATATTATTGATGGAAAAGAGATGATCGAAGAAGAATTTATTAATACATCATCGGATCAAAAAAAGGTTGAATTGGATAACGCTAGGCTGATCATAAAAAAGGTAGAAGAATCCCTTATAAGCTATGATGCTGTTATCTCTAAAATATTTGGAATGATAGAAAAAACTGAGTATCAATTGTCTTTTGAGGATATCGACGAGATCAAAAGAAACGAAAAAAGACTTTCTTTGAAGCTTGAAGCAATGCTGGTGGAAATAAAGGAGTTTTCAAAGAGATCTTTGGCAATTGCTAATCAGGAAGAGAAGGTTGCAAGGAAAGTCTTATGGGTAAGTTTTGTTTTGAGCATAGTGATCAGCTCTATTATATCTTTTGCTTTGATCAGAAGTATTGCTAGGCCTTTAAAGAGACTTGTCAATGTTGCTCAACAAGTTGGTAAAGGAAAATTTGAAGTAGAGATAGATGATATTCCACAAGACGAGATCGGCGAGGTTTCTACTGCGTTTGTTACTATGGGCGGGAAACTGGCGGAGTTTACCGACAAATTAGAAGAAAAAAGGATAATGCTTTTAGAGAGCCTGGAAATTACTGAAGGTCAAAAGCAGGATCTTCAAAAAGTTAATAAGGAATTAGACAGTTTTGTTCATACGGTTAGCCATGATCTGCGTGCACCTCTTACAGGAATATCAGGTTATGCGGCATACCTAGAAAAACATTATAAGGGAAAATTAGATGATAAGGCAATAGGTTGTATTGCTGGTATTCGCAGATCAGTAACAAGATTGAATAATTTGATCGAGGACTTGCTTATATTGACAAGAATATCGAGGATCAAAAATCCTTATGAGAAAGTGGATATTAGTCAGATCATAGTAGAAATATGTGAGAGGTTAGAATTTGATATTGAAAAATATAATGTCGAGATGGTTATCTCTGAAGAGCTTCCTACCATAATTTGCGATAGGATAAAAATTTCAGAGGCCTTTTTGAATCTTGTAAACAATGCAATAAAATTTTCCACAAAAAACAACGATTCAAGACCAAAGTTAACAATTGATCATATTGAGCACGAGAAATTTTATGAATTTATAGTATCTGATAATGGTATAGGTATAGCAAAAGAAAATCAGGAGAAGGTCTTTGAAATATTCTCAAGGTTGCATACAACTCAAGAATATGTTGGATCAGGTGCGGGTTTAAGTATTGTTAAAGCAGTAATTGATTCGCACGGAGGTACCATATGGATCGATTCTGAAGTAGGAAAAGGTGCTGCATTTCATTTTACTATCCCTAAAGGCTTATCTTTAGAAGCTATATTATAAATTAAAATGAAAGATACGATTGTTGGTTTCCCCCCTATTGTAAATAATAAATCAAAAGTGCTTGTTTTGGGTTCTATGCCTGGGATCAGGTCTTTAGAGCTGAATCAATATTATGGACATTCCCAAAATCATTTTTGGAAAATCATATCAAAAATAACGAGCAGTGATGTTGTTAATAGCTATGAAGCAAGAGTGAAAATTCTTCAAAAGAATCGTATTGCTTTGTGGGATGTAATTCATAGTTGCCATAGATCTAAAACATCTTCTGATAGTATGATCAGGAATGCAATAATGAATGATTTTGAGGCTTTTTTTAAAGATTATCCAAATATCAAAAAGGTGTTTTGCAATGGCAAGACAGCTTTAATGTTGTTCAAGAATCACTTTTCTCATATCAAACTGCCTGTTGAATATCTGCCTTCAACAAGCCCCGCTTTTGCTAAACCTCAAGATTGGAAACTAAAACAGTGGAGAGTATTGCTTGCTTAAAAAAAACTCTTTTTTGCGTCTTTTTTCCAGGAATTGGTAATCAAAATTAATATATTGTATACTTTTGATATAAATTTTGCTCTCTATTAGTATTAATCTTAATCATTCTAATTATGGTTATTCACAAACAAATAAGTACAGAGAGATCTATTTTTGGTAGAGCCACAACATGGCTTTTATTCGCAGTAATTGCCCTTCAATTGATAGTTATGCCCATTGGGCAGGCGCAAGTGCAGGTTTTTTCTGAGCTAGCATTGACCAATTCTATAGTATATTTAACTCCTCAATATGTTCCGGTAATTTTAAAGGGGATCAAGATATATCCCCAAGAACCTTTCAAATTTGACTTTATTATCGATAAAGGTGATTCTGGCTATCAAGGAGATGAACTTGAAGCTGAAGTTTCAAAATTGGTAAAATACTTTCTCGCCTCATTAACAATTCCTGACGAAGATCTTTGGGTCAATTTATCCCCATATGAAAAAGATCGTATTATCCCAAAAACTTTTGGTGAAACTGAGATGGGCCGGGACCTTTTAGCGCAGGATTATATTTTAAAGCAATTAACCGCTTCTTTGCTTTATCCGGAAGATGAAATTGGCAGCGAGTTCTGGGAGAGAGTGTACTCTGAAGCTCAAGAAAAGTTTGGCACTACGGATATTCCTGTTGAGACCTTTAATAAGATCTGGATAATACCAGAAAAAGCTGTGATCTATGAAGAGGGAGAGGTTGCCTATGTAACAAACAGTAAGCTAAAAGTTATGCTAGAGGAAGATTATCTTGCCTATCGGCAGGCAGGTATAGCTATGCCTCATCAGAAGGACTTTAAGAGTTCCAGCCTAGGTGCAGAACAAGAAAATAAAGATGAAAAGGTTGAGCTATCAACTCAAATATTGAGGGAGGTAGTTATACCTGCAATTGAAAAGGAAGTAAACGAAGGAAAGAATTTTGCATCTCTTCGCCAAATCTATAACTCTCTAATACTGGCAACCTGGTTTAAACGTAACTTAAAAGAAAGTATGTTCGGGAAGCTTTATCTAGATCAAAATAAGATCAAAGGGGTTGATGTTGAGGACAAAGAAGTAAAAGAGAAAATTTACAGCAAGTATTTAAAAGCATTTCAGGACGGAGTTTATGATTATATTAAAGAAGAATATGATTACACCACACAACAGATAATTCCTAGAAAGTATTTTTCAGGGGGAACAGGGCTTACAAAAGTTGGTGCTATTGTTGAGAATAATGGAAGAGTGCAAGATATTAATGCAAAAGAACCGGTAATTGCACAGATCAATGTTACACCGGAGATTGAAAATAATTCAGAAGATACATCCCCTGCTACGGCAATGCTTTCTGGCGAGGAGACTAATGCCTATGGAGAAAGTTTGTGGGGAATGAGGCATCATCATTTTCACGAAATAGGGAATATGAGCCATGCGCTTGATGGGTATAGAGGGTTGATCTATCAAGAAAACAAAGAACTTATTGAGGGTAATGATGATTATAAAAGGGCCTTTGATTTTATTTCTTCAATCAATCCAAATCTCCAAGATATATTTAAACCGAAAGACGGCATTCATGACAATATTCAATTGTATTGGTCATTTGAAGGATTTAGGGCAAGTGTTAATAAGAATAAAGTACAGATGGACCTTGTGCTTAGGAGTTTAAGGAATGCTTTTGAGGGAAGAGAAAAAGGATCAATGTATCAAGCTTACATTGATAGAATACTTTCTACTTATAGCCTCTTTAGCGAGTATTTGGATAGAATTCTTGATAAGAATTTGAAGAAGGAGAAAACTGATCTATCTTTTATGATGTATCACACTATAAATACTGTTCCAGCTTCTGATTCTGGTGTAGAAAGATTAATCGCAAGAAAAAGTGAAGGAAAAGTTCAGGTTAATCAAAATTTAGTAGACCTTGACTCTAAAGGATATGTTTTGGAAGTTGATAATTTGAGAATGACGGAGGTTTTTGCCAATATTTTAAAAAATGCCAATGAAAAACTTGTTGATGGTGGTTGGATTGATATTAGTTCGAATATTTCCTTAAGCAAAAAAAGTTTAGTGATAACGATCAAAGATAATGGTGGAGGGATTACACTTGAAAATCCAAATGATGTTTTTAAGGCTTTTGTAACTACCAAAGGCGAGTTTGGGACTGGTATAGGATTGGCTTTAAGTAAGAGTATTGTCCAAGATCATGGAGGCACGATAACTGCTGATAATTGGGAGGAAACCAATGATCAGGGTGAAGTGCAAGAAAAAGGTGCTATTTTTAGAATATTTTTACCTATTACTCGGGTTGCAACTGAAGAAAAAAAGACTGGAACTGATCATTCTATGCTTTCTGAAGAGTTGGAAAAAAGAGGAGAGCAACTTTATGAAATGCGGCATATTCTTCGACATGAATTAGGGAATATTAGTGGGCCACTTCTTAGCTATAAAGACTTACTGATGATGGATCATGAAGAATTTGTGAATCAGGATGATAATTATGTAAGGGTTCTTGATTTTGTTGCAGGACTTAATCCGAGAATAAATTTTATATTTGAAGAAAGAGAAGCGGGCTTTGATAGGCGTGAGATTGCCACTGAGTTTGAAGAATTTAAGCAGAGTGTGATTGATAACAGGCTGGATGTATTGATGTATCTTTCTTCACTGTTTGGGGCAATGAAAAATAATCCTGATTTTGAAGAGGCAAGAGATAATCTTAAAAGAATGATTAACACATATACGCGTTTTTATGAATACTTAAATAGAGTGTTCGATGAGAATTTGTATAAAACGAAAGTTAATTTTCCGGGAATTTTCAACAGTGCGGTAAGAGGTGTTCCCAAGTCTGCTTCAGGATTGGAGCGTTTATCAGATAGAGAATCTAAGGGTGAAGTAGATATATTATTAAGTTTTGAGGATCTGGACCAGGCAGATGTAACTCTTGAGGTGGATGAATTGAGATTTTCTGAAGTACTGGTAAATGTTCTCAAGAATGCTAATGAAGCTATGCCTCAGAGGGGGAGGCTGGAGGTTACTTCAGAGTTAGTCGATAGTAATATTTTGGAAATAGTTTTTAAAGATACAGGAGGGGGTATTCAATTAGATGATCCAAATGCTGTTTTTGAGGAATTCGTTTCAACAAAAGGAGAGTATGGAACAGGAGTAGGCCTTGTATTGAGCAAAAAGATTATTGAGGATCATGGGGGGACTATTACTGCAGAAAATTGGAAGGAGACAAATGACGGTGGAATAAAAGTGGGTGCAATATTTAGAATAACTCTTCCTGTGATTCAGAATGAAGAAGGATCAAAAACAGATAGAGCTATTTTGTTTGATGTGAAAGTGGCAGACTTAGCTGGAGGAGCAAAAATATACTCAACTCTGAGTGGCAATGATTTTCAAAGAATGCTGACTGAACAGAAATTTTATGAAGTTAGAGATAACAATGGGGTTACATCTTTATTTGATACAGGGAGAAGTTGGGTAACAACTGATACGCCCTTTGCAACGCTTAATGGCCGATATGGAATAATGAGTAAGCTTATTGAATTAGGTGCAAGTACAGACGCTGATGCTGAACCGATCGTTGTTGTTGATTGGGGCACAGGTGATGCAGTTGGAGTAATTGGGCTTGCTCGAGAGCTAGGGGATCAAGGAATTCGAAATGTAAAAATAATTGCCTTTGCCAATCAAATCCCGGTAAACTGGCACAATGTACAGAACAGTGTGACTTTTATATTAGATACTCCTAATAATTTTAAAGCAATTTATGAGAAATTAATGAGTGATGCAGGAATAACTAAAAAGATAGATTTGATTTATAGCAATCTTGGACTTAGTCATTATTTTAAGGATGGGCCGAGAGCAGAAGTTACACAACATCTTGAGGATCTATTTTCTCTTTTATCTTCCGAAGGAGAAATACGAACTACTATTATTAGCGGTTTTGGACCTGTTGGAATTGATTCAAGTCAATTTCGGACTAAAAGAGTAGTTGAAGAAAATTATAGTTCTCCGGAAGCCTGGAAAGCAGGACGTTTGTTCTATTACAGGATATCAAGGACTGATTATTCTGATGCTTCAATGCTGGGCAATGAGAAGGATAAAATTGATAGTGGTGCAATAAAATCATTTAGTGCAAAGGACGCAATTTTAAGTGCAGTGAGAGAAACCGTTAAGAATCGTTATTCAATTAAAGGTGATATTTCAATTAATCCGATTACGGGAAGTTTTTCAGAAGATGTGGCTGGAAGCATTAAATATCTTTTTGCTGAGATAGCAAATGAACTTATTGATAATGCTGTTGAGGCTCAGAAAGAGGATGATATTTTAGTCAAATTTGATCAGGTAGAAAGTGGTGACGTTCGTTTTATTGTTTCTAATCAAGGAGGTATTGATTGGAATAAACTTATCAATAAAGCAAAGAAAGCAGCAAATAGCGGAGCATTATTCATAGATACTTCTGATGGAAGTTATATGGCTGGTGAGTTTTATGGTGCTTTGGATGGATTTGAAGCTGTTTCTGAAGGGGATATAGATGCTCTTACTAAAGACGCATCAGGCCAATTAAAACTATTAACTATGGGTGGTATAACAGAAGAAAAAGGCGAAGGTGTTCAGGGTGGAGCAGGATATGGTTTAACGCTTGTGCGTGCACGAGTAAAGCAACTTGGAGGAAGCTTAGAGTTGGATAGTAGGCCTGATATAACCACATTCACTATTACAATTCCTAAAGTATCGCAGGTTAATTATATTGAAGATGCAACTGTAGATGTCGAGTTTGATTTTATTGAAAATTCGGATACATCAATGTTCGGTAATGAATTTGCTGAAGAGGCAGGAGTTTTGGGAGTGGATGAAGAGGATGGGGAAGCTATTGTACAAGCAGCAAGAAGTCTTGTTACACAAGTGCATGATAAATTAGAGGGGCTTACGACTGTTTTAATTTCTGGATATAGTTCGATGTTGAGCAAAATTATGTTTGAAGAAACCTGGGAGCACATATATCCTGAAGAAGCAATGCCGAGGGTGATAGCTCTTAGTGGAGAAGTAAATAAAACTTTGTATAAGGATCAGATTGCTTTGGAGATAATAACTCCTGCATGGAAAAAGGAGGATATCCTTCAAGTAGCTTTAGATGACGAGGGAATAGATATTAATGATTTAAGAAATTATGAGAAGGTTCTATTTTTGGATGAGTATGTTGGAAGCGGACAAAAGCTTAAAATGATGAGGCATACTTTTACGGATCAGCTCAGTTTTAATGATATTCATTTTGGATTTTTCTTTTCTCAAGGGAGTAGCAATGTTGAAGGGGAAGATATGATTGTTGGTACTACAGACATCCATATGTCTTTGGAGCTTTCATCAATAGCTGTTGAATTGTCGGATCGAACTCAGCTTTATGAAAGGACTCAAACTGCAAGGGAAAGATTTAGGAAGAGAGATGAGCTTGAGAGCCTGATCACTTCGTTTATGCGATTAGGTTTAGCGGGCGAGTCTCCAATTGTAGAAAGCGATGTTGATGGCAGTAGCGTGGGTGGTATTGACCTTAATACTCGTAATTTAGATATTGAGACAACTGGGGATGGCGCTGGATTTGAATTCAGTTTTGATATGAATGGATATGAGAATATTACGATCTTAGGTTTTTCTCCTGTGATAATACAGATCGTACCGATATCTAATGCAGCTATTCTTATAGGGCAATAAATGCTATGAATTAACGGTGGACTTTTTGAAAATAATTGTAGAATTGTTGAAAAAAAGTAGCTGATGAACTTATTCCATGTTAAGATTTTTATAAGTATTTGATAGTTGACTAATTCTATTGGGACGCAAAATGGCTAAAGTTGTGAGAAAAATACTTATTGTTGATGATGATCCAAGCATGGTAAAGGTGCTGGAAAAATGGCTCAAGATGGATGGCTATGTTTCGATTTTTGCAAGAACCGGTGAGGATGGATTCACTAAGGCAAAGGCTGAAAAGCCAGATCTTGTATTAATGGACCTTATGCTCCCTGATATTAATGGTGTTCAAGTAATAAGGCAGATAGTTAATGATCCTGAGACGAAAGGCATTCCTATCGTTTGTATAACAGTTACAATGGGTGTTGAGACGGATAAAGGAGATGAACAAATAGATGTTGATGGTCGTTTATTTCGTGCCTTTGCAAAACCTCTTCATCAAAGGAAATTATTGAGTGTGATCAGAAAAGAGATCAATATAGCTGTTAATAAAAATTAGTCCATTAATTGACCATTCACGTCATATATTCTAAATATTTAATAAAGTTTTGAAATAAGCGTTTATGTATCAAAAAAAGTTTGTATTAATTCATGCCATTTTATTTTTTACTGCTTTCTTTATCTTGCCTAAGAAAGTAATTGCCCAATATGAACAAGGTGGATTATTTTCTGCAGCTAGAAGCGGGAATATTGAGGTTGTTAAAGCTCTTTTGGCTCAAGAATCTGATCAGCATAAATTGGACCAAGCCCTTGGAGCTGCAGTTGCAGGAAACAAGATCAAGATGATCGAGTATTTGATAAAGGAAGGCGCTGATGTTAATCATATCAGTTCTTTTTCAAATTCCGTTCTGATCAATGCTATAGCTCTTGAAAATATGGATGCAGCAGAAGTTTTAATTAGATCAGGAGCAGACGTTAATGTTAAGGGACTACAGCTTGTTATTCATGGTATATCTGTTAATTGGCAGTGGACTCCATTGATGACAGGTGTATATAAAGGTGATCTGAATATTGTAAAATTGTTGATACAAAAAGGTGCCAAAGTAAATGAAAAAGGTTGGTCGCGTTTGCCAGAAGAATCTGAGACTGCAGCTGACATTGCAGCTTATTCTGGAAATTTAGAGATCTTGAAATATTTAATGAAGAAACAAGGAAAGTTATCCAAAAGTGCAATATTTCTATCAGCAAGATCTGGTTGCAAAGAGGTTGTTGAATATCTGTTAGCTAATGGAGCTGATATAAATGGGCCGGGACCTTATCAAAGTAAAACTTTATTGATGGAGGCGAGTTGGTGGGGGCAAGTAGATATTGTTAAAATGTTGATTGAACAAGGAGCAGAAGTTAATTTGATAAATGAAAATGGTTATACAGCACTTTCCGAAGCTATTAGTAATGCAAATGAAGATTTTTTAGACCAGTTTGAGATCGTAAAGATACTGGTTGAAAACGGTGCGGACATTCATTTGACCGGCATGTTTAAAATGACCCCATTAATGTTAGCAATCAAATCTGGTGATCAGAATATAATTGATTATTTGAAAGAAAAAGGTGCTCAAGAATAGTCCTTAAATGAGAGGTTTTTAAAATGGATATTTATAATTTTATTAGTTTTTGCGGAATGTTATTATTGCTTTTATTTGCATGGTGTTTTTCATCAGATAGAAAGAAAATGAATTGGTCATTGATATGCTGGGGTATCGTAATCCAGCTTGCAATGGCCTTGTTTATTTTTATTGTACCGGCAGGTTCAAAATTCTTTTTATTTTTGAATGATATTGTAATAAAGATATTGAATTCATCAACAGCAGGGGCGCATTTCCTTTTTGGCAGGCTTGCATTGGGGCCTGGACAAGTAAATGCAAGTGGTGAAACCTCGCTTGGTTTTATTTTAGCTTTTCAGGCTTTCCCAACAATTATTTTCTTTTCTTCATTGATATCTATATTATATTTTTTCAATATAATGCCGATAATTATCCGTGGATTTGCTTATGTTTTTACAAAATTAATGAAGATCTCCGGGGCAGAATCACTTTCGGCAGCCAGCAATATTTTTGTTGGAATTGAATCTGCATTAACGATAAAGCCTCATCTTAATGAAATGACTGCATCTGAACTTTGTACTGTATTAACGGTTGGTATGGCAACGGTAGCTTCGAACGTTTTAGTTCTATATGTATTATTCTTGCAAGATCAATTTCCTTCAATTGCTGCACATTTGATATCGGCATCGTTTCTTTCTGCACCTGCAGCACTTGTAATGTCAAAGATCTTGTTGCCAGAGTGCGAAGTTCCAAAGACATTAGGTGAGAATATTAAGCCTCATTATGAAAAGGATAATAGTTTGTTTGAAGCAATTATCAATGGAGCAAATTCTGGAGTTAAGATGATTGTAGGTATATCTGCACTGCTTATTGCCGTTCTTGGACTTGTTGCGTTGGTAGATCTAGGGCTTGCTTTTATAGGCAGCAAAATTTGCGTAATAGTGGGTTCAGAAATCGATTTTTCTTTAAAGAGCATTTTCGGATATATATTCTATCCTTTTACTCTAGCAATAGGAATTCCTGCTGCTGATGCTGGAATTATTTCGAAGATAATTGGGGAAAGAGTTGTAGTAACTGAGGTAGTTGCTTATCAGGATCTTGCGAGGGTTATGGGAGAGAATATTTCGTCTAGCCCCAGATCTTTTGTTCTGGCTTCCTATGCTTTGTGCGGATTTGCGCACTTGCCTTCAATGGCAATTTTTGTGGGAGGGATATCTGCGCTAGCGCCATCAAGAACAAGTGTAATTGCGTCTGTGGCACTAAGAGCTCTGATAGCTGCGACGCTTGGATGTTTGATGACGGCAGCTGTCGCAGGAATATTTTTTACTCAGGGGTCACTTCTGTTATAATACAACTATCTAGAGGGGATTGATTTTATGACAAAAGTTCTATTGTTATGCGTTGGTGGAGCATTTGGTACAGTATCAAGATATCTATTGTCAACATTAGTATATAGATCTGCAGGATCAGAATTTCCTTATGGAACTATGTTGGTCAATTTATTGGGTTGTTTTATTGTTGGTGTTCTCGCGACTCTATCTGAATCGAAATATTTATTAACACCAAATTTGAAGTTGCTTTTAATTATAGGGTTCTGCGGGGCATTTACTACATTTTCGGCTTTTATTCTCGAGACTGCTAATCTTATGAAGGATGGTGAAACAACCAGGGCTTTTTTGAACGTATTTTTAAGCCTAATAGTTGGCTTTCTTGTTCTTCGCTTAGGTGTTTTTATTGGAGAAAATCTTTAGCCAAAAACACTCTATAATCTTAGATTGATACGTTTTTATGCAAAGAATTATTATAATTATATTACTTGTTCTTATTTCCATATTTGGTATTTATAAAGTTATTACCGATATATATGAAAAAGATCTTATTGATAAAATCGTTTTTACGGACCATTCAAAGATGCATGATTATATTTTAAAAAAAGAAGCAATGGTTGAGACGCAGATTACCAACAGAGGAATTAAGGATAGCAAGGTTTTAAAGGCTATGCTTAAAGTGGATAGACATCTTTTTGTTCCCAAAGAACAGCAAGAGTTTGCTTACGAGGATTATCCTCTTCCGATCGGATATGGACAAACAATATCGCAACCATATATAGTTGCATATATGACAGAGCAGCTAAATTTAAATAAGCTTGATAAAGTTCTTGAGATCGGAACAGGATCAGGTTATCAAGCGGCAGTTCTAGCTGAGCTTGCTGATGTGGTATATACAATTGAGATTCTCGATGAATTATGTATTAGCTCTGAAAAATTATTGAGTAAATTAAGATACAAAAATATTTCAGTTAAATGTGGTGACGGGTATCAGGGGTGGGAGGAACATGCGCCTTATGATGCCATTATTGTCACAGCTGCTCCACCACAAATACCCAGAAAGCTTGTTGAACAACTAAAAGAAGGTGGCAGGATGATAATACCCGTAGGTTCTTTTGATCAGGAGCTGGTGCTTATAACCAAAACAAGGTCTGGTATTCAAAAAAAATCACTTATTCCCGTCCGTTTTGTTCCAATGATAGAAAAATAATCAGTTAATAGGAATTAGTTATGTGGGTCATATTAGCATTAATAACAGCGATATTTACTTCCCTTAAAGATATTTTTGGAAGAAAAATAATCAAAAAGGTGGATCCCGAGATAGCTGCTTTGGGTTGGTTGTTATTTACTTTGCCATTTATGTATGTAATGTTGTTTATTGAAGGCAGGCCTCAAGTTGACTATATGTTTTGGATTTATGTTGGTTCTGTGACGATCATTTTGACTATTGCATCAATTTGTTTTTTTAAGGCCCTTAAGGTATCTGATATGTCAATATCTATGCCAATGCTCACTTTTACTCCAGTTTTTCTTCTCATTACCTCGCCGATAATGTTAGGAGAATTTCCTCAGGCCATTGGGCTTTTAGGCATTCTTTTAATTGTTGCGGGTGCCTATGTTATTAATTTTTCAGATCGAAAAATAGGATATTTTGAGCCTTTTAAAAGTTTGTTGAAGGAAAAAGGTCCAAGGTACATGCTTGTTGTTGCTGTTCTTTATAGTATTGGTGCAAATTTTGATAAAATGGCAGTTGTTAAGTACTCTATGTTTGCTTATTTGTGCGCGGTAAATTCTTGTGTTTCTCTAGTTATATTTCTTATAGTTTTAAATAAATCAAAGAATATTATTGCTCAGTTTAAGTTTGGTTGGCCTTATATGTTGTTAATGGGTATTTGTACAACGATTGCATTTTTTAGTCAAATGAGTGCAATTCAAATGACAATAGTCCCATATGTTATAGCAATAAAGAGAACAAGCGTTGTGATGAGCAGTTTGTTTGGTATTTGGATTTTTAAAGAAAAAGGTTTTAAAGAAAGAATAATTGGTGTTATCGTGATGATAATAGGGGTTTTTATTATTTCTTTCTATGGGTAGGAATTAATGGATTTTAAAAATAAAAATTTTCTGATTAAATTAGCCATACTCATTTTTGTTGGAATTGTAATATATTCAAATACGCTAAACTCTGAATTCCAATTAGATGATCTTGAGTTCATTGTTAATAATGAGAATATTAGGAGTTTTGATGAAATAGCCGCTTATTCAAGGATCATTGCGCCTACCCGTTTTGTTTCGTTTTTATCTTTTGCTTTAAATTATCATTTTGGAAGACTAAATGTTCTTGGGTATCATGTATTTAACATGGGAGTTCATTTAATTTCGGCTTTGTTCGTGTGGTGGTTAGTTGTTCTTATTTTTTCAACACCCAGGCTGAAAACAATGAAAGATCATGACGACGGACAGTATGTAGGTTTTTTTGCCGCGCTGTTATTTGTTAGCCATCCAGTTCAAACCCAGGCAGTGACATATATCACGCAAAGATTTGCTTCAATGGCAGCGATGTTTTATTTGGCCAGTGTTTGTTTTTATTTAAAGTCGAGACTTTCTTTATCCAAAAACAAATTGGACGTTCGCTATGCTATAGCGGCAATCGTTTCAGCTTTATTTGGATTATTCACAAAAGAAATTGTTATAACCCTTCCTTTAGTTATTTTATTGATAGAAAAATTATTATTGAATACTAAAGGTGAACAGATCAAGAGTTCAGGAATTTCTAAATTTAAGTTTTTGTTGTTTTGTGTGATATTCATAGGTTTTATCTCCCCATATTTATTTTCTTTCAATGTTTCGAATATTTTTCTCAGCCAGAAGATATCTGGATCGCATGACGGAGATATTATTACCTTGGGAAAATATGTACTCACTCAGTTAAAAGTTTGGATGGTTTATTTAAGGCTTTTGCTTTTACCTATAAATCAGAATATTGATTATGATTTTGCTTTGTCTTCTAATGTTTTCGAACCAGCAGTTATGTTTAGCTATTTTATATTGATGACTATTATACTTTTTGCATACAAGGTCAGGTTTGTTTATCCTTTAGTTGCATTTTCAATATTTTGGTTCTTTATTACTCTGTCTTGTGAACTGATACCAAGACGACACGTAATTTTTGAACATAAACTTTATTTGCCTTCAGTGGGTTTTTTTATCCTATTAGCTTTATGCTTATCTAGGTGGGTAAGAGACAAAGAGAAGTTAAAAGCTTTAATAGCTGTTATTGTAGTGGTGTTTTCATTAATGACGGTTGTTCGTAATGATGTATGGCGTAGCGAGGTATCTCTTTGGGAAGATGCTCACAGGAAATCACCAAATAAGTACAGAACAAATTTAAACTTGGGGAAAGCATATCTAGAAGTGAATAAGTTAGATAAGGCGCTTTTGTATATTGACAAGGCAATTGAGATTGTTCCAAGTAGTTATGCTTATACAAACAGAGGAATACTTTTTAGCAAAAGGCAGATGTTTGATGAAGCATTGAAAGAATTCCAAACAGCTTTAAAAATAGATGAAACATTCCCCCAGGCGCATATAACTTATTTCCATAGAGGTAATATTTTTATGGCAACTGGAAATGATGAGCAAGCCTTGAGTGATTATAAAAAAGTAATTAAACTAAAACCAAAATATCTTAGAGTATATAATAATAGAGGAACGCTTTACTTAAATCAGAAGAAGTACGATTTAGCTTTAAACGACTTTAATAAGGTTATTGAGATAAATCCAGATTTTAGTTTCGGATATTTGAACAGGGCTTTGGTTTATCGCGCTCAAAACAATTATGAGAAAGCAATTGATGATCTTAATGAGGCTGTTAGGCTTAATCCAAAAAATGAAAAAGCATATTATTGGAGAGGCGTGATCCTGGGGAAAATAGGTGCGTTTAAGCCTGCTATCAAAGAATTTGATAAAGCTCTCAGATTGGCTCCTGCTTTTGAAAAAGCCAGGGTAATGAGGGAAATTGCAGTAAAAAGTTATGAGGCAAAGAATGATGATCAATAATAAAACTTAGTTTCTTCTTACTATGGCTAGGAGGTGTTTTTATGGAAAAGAATTTTGTTCTAGACACAAATGTGCTTATCCACAATCCACAATCAATTTATTCATTCGCTGATAATATTGTAATTATTCCAATTACGGTAATTGAAGAGCTAGACGGATTTAAATCGAGCGCTGATAAAAAAGGTATGCATGCAAGACAGGTGCTTCGTGAGATAGATTCTCTTATTAAAAAGGGGGCTCTAAAAAAAGGCGCGAAGATGATCAACGGCGGGACATTGATCATTTATGTTAATGTGAAAGACTTGGGGCTTCCTTTGGACCTTGATACTGAATTGAACGACAACAGGATATTGGGTGTAGCTTGGAAGCTTCAGGTGGAAGGCAACAAAGTGTATTTTGTTTCAAAAGATGTTAATGCCAGGATCAAAGCTGAAGCTATTGGAATAAGCGCGGTAGATTATGAAAATCAAAAAGTCGAATATGGCAAATTGTATAGAGGCTGGAAGGAATTGTCAGTTTCAAGGCACGATGTAACCAAGCTTCAGAAGGGCGTGCCGTTGGTTGTTCCTGAAAATTCATTTCTCTCTAATGAGTATGCTCTTGTTAAAGCAGAAGATGAGCCGGGCTATGATTCGATTGGGAAATATTCTGATGATGAAAAGAGTATTGTTGCTGTAGATCAAAAATGTTGCGCTATGGGGATTTCCCCCCTCAATGTTGAACAAAGATTTGCATTTGATCTTTTGCTTGATGATAGGATCAAACTGGTTGCTCTGGTCGGCCAGGCAGGAACTGGAAAGACACTTATGGCAATTGCCGCAGCGCTTTCCAAGATCATTGGTGAATATATGGTTTATGAGAAGCTTTTGATAGTCCGTCCAATTGTTCCACTCGGAAAAGATATTGGATATTTGCCTGGAAGCAAAGAAAAAAAATTGAATTATTGGATGCAGCCCATATTTGATAATCTGGAATTTATCATGAAGAGGTCATTATCCTCAAAGACGAAGGGTGTTGCTACAAGTGAGCTTACTGTTGATAGTATGATGAAGTCAGATATTATCGAAGTAGAAGCCCTTACTTATATTCGAGGAAGAAGTATCCCAAATCAATTCTTGATAGTTGATGAGGCGCAGAATCTGACCCCGCATGAAATTAAGACAGTTATTTCTCGAGCAGGCGAAGGCACTAAAATTGTTTTAACGGGTGATCCTGATCAGATCGATAATCCATATTTAGATGCGAATTCTAATGGATTGTCCTATACGGTTGATAGGTTGAAGGCCTATTCTATTTTTGGATCAATGCTGTTGTCAAAAAGTGAACGGTCAGAATTGGCTTCAGTTGCGGTAGAGGCGCTATAATTACGTGGCAGGATATTAATTCTTATCGCTGATATCTCTTTTGTAGTTTTCAAGTAGGTGTTTGTATTGTCCAGTATTCATCTTCCAGATCTCCACAAATCTGTTTTTATCGAAAAGATCCCCGCTGATTATTTGAGATAGTTTGTAATAATACTTCTCAAGACCCTTGTCCTTGAATTGGCTTTGCGCGAGATGCATGCTGCCAGTATATCCGTAAGGAATGATTCTCTCGAAGTGTCCAATTCTCCAATATTTTTTCTTTGGAACAGGGAGTCTGGCAAGTAAGGGGTCGCATAGCGCGACAGCATCAATAATGCTTGTATGTGGTCCTGCAAAAAATCCTAAATAACCTACGCTTGTGTAATAAATAAGAGAGAAAGGTTTCTTCTCTCTAAGTTCAATGCCCTGGTCAACCCATTGATGCGACGGCATTTTTTCCCCTTTAAGTGCTTTAAGAAGGCTGGAATGTTTGTAATAGAACCCGCGCTCATCAGAAATACCTTTATTGAAAACAAAAACATTCTCATTTGTGTTCTCGTAGTTGATGCCAGAAAGAACAGGGTTAAATGGAGATAAGAATCCAAGAATTATAACAGATGCTAATGTTGGAATAAGTATTTTGTATTTATAGAAAATTTCAGTTCTGCATATTATGACAACAGAGCAAAGAAGTGGTGCAGCAAGAAATCTGTTCATCATGAAACCGCCACCAATTTTAATTATGTAGAGAATATACAAGAAAATACCAGCGGCAATAAATTTGTTTCTGTTGCTTTTTGAAAAGACTGCAAGCATGATCCCTGATAATACGACAAGAGGTGTCACCAGGTCTGTTTTTTTGGGGAACGAACTTATTAAATAGTAAAGTCCCTGTTTTGCAAGTTTTATAGCCGGGATCCCAGTATTTAACTTTGCATATGCTGTGTTTGGAAAGGGGAAGCCATAATAAAATACTGAAAAAGCCTCCCATAAGATAAAAGGTAAGAATCCGATCAATAGGAAGCCAAAAGTTTTGATCAGTTTTGATTTCAATTTCTCATCAGAAGAAGTCCTTAAGTGTTCAAATACGGCATAGCATAGAGAGGGTGCAAAAAGAAGAAGCGTGTCCATTCGATTTAGCACGCCAAGAGATGTGAAAAAAGAGAGTGCTAATAATTTTCTCCTGGATGTATCAGGATTAAATAATGTAATAAAAAATAGTATTAATATCAAATGTGTTAAAGGATTTTCAAGTCCAGATGCTGAATAATCGATAAATGCCTTAGACAAGCACAGTATTGTTAGTGCGAGGAGTGCATTTTTATGACTTTTGGAGATCTTAAATGCTGCTAATGTTATAGCCAGTATGGATAGGATTATAGATATTGCATTACTTGTAAAGAATATTTCACGAGTAAAAAAATAAAAAAATGATAATAAGAACATCCAAAGAGGATGTGTATATACTTGGACTCTTTCTGCAACATTCCACCTAAGGCCGTAACCGTTTATGAAATTATCTACTACCCTAAAGGTAATGTATGCATCATCGCAAAGCCAGGCGTTGCGAACAATTATAATCGCAGATAAAACTATTAGCACAATTACTATTATTTTATTTTTTCTCATTATGGTCAATATACTACTATTATGGGAATATTGTGTCAAATGAAACCTATTGAAATTGAGCAAAGTGTTAAACAGATGCCTGATCTGGGCCGAAAACTGGCTTTTAAATGGGTTTATATGGCATAAATATTATATCCTTCGTGTTTATTTTTCTTTCCAAATTTGTGCCTATTTCCTTGGTGCAAACGCCGGATCCATTCAAAGTTAGTTACAGGTAATTGACTGGTGAGAGTAGGTATAAGAAGTCAAGATTTAGTCATTTTCCGTCGAGCCTAAAGCTCAAAAAGAAATGAGCAAATGCTCATAAGGGAGAGCGGCCAAACCAATGTCTTGGGATAAGCATATGCTCATAATGCTTCGCAGTCTAACCGGGGGGTATTTTTTGTGGACTTTTCAGAAAATAACTAAAAAATTTCACATTATTACTTTACACTGCATTTAAAGTCTGATATAAATACAACAGATTTAGCCTTAGAGACAAATCGAATTTATTATAATTCTTACTACAATTTTTTATTATTGTAACTTATATTCCTTTCGATGCTCATAGGACGAGTACTCCAAAAAAATTTGATCAGTACGGTTTTAATTTTGGGCCATTAGCTCACATGGTAGAGCAACTGACTCTTAATGCGAAAAAGCTATTTTTGTAAAGTATTGAAAAATATAGAATTTAGCAAAACCACGACGAGAAACACCCGCCACATCAACCCAACCAGCAAGTATCATTACCACTCATTATGACCCCAGATGGACACCATATGGTCACCAGATAGTTCCTGGAATATTTAAAGTGATTTTTTCAGTTATAGTATAGTTGTAAGCAGATTGTTTCTTTTACATCTTACTTTATAATGACCTTGAGACAGTGAATCTGAAGGTCAATGTTTAATAGGTTTATAACTATCAACAAGTTAAGAATCTTAGTAAAACTGCCGGCTAACAGTATGCGAATCACTAGGAGTAAGGTTCGAGTCCTCTCAGGGGAGCCTCGAATCTATTAGAGAAAAGTTAGAAGTAATTATAAGCAATTTTGAAGATTTAATTCATAGGGAATCAGATTTGGTAAGAGCGCTGCGAGAAGCAGCTCCTGATAAGATCATTCAGGGGATGGATAAAGTTAGTGTTGTCTCTGATGGTTTGCGTAAGGAAATTGAATCTCTTGATGAAGAGTTTATTCTTGTTAAAGATACGATGTTGGATCAATTTAAAGTATCTAAAAAAGAGATTATGCAATTCATACAAGAGCTACATGAGAAATACAGGCTGATGGCTGATAAAGTTACTGTGGCTAATGATAAAATTATAATCACGCAAGAAAGAATCTTAGATGCCATAAAGAAGCAGGAAGACGACTTGGGTAAGGATAAGAGTGAGATTTTAAAAAACATTAGTAGCTCTTCAAGAAAACTTGTTGTGCTGTTAGTTGTTTTTGGAATAATTAGCATGGGGTTGGGTATTGCAAATATAGTAATTTATTTTATGAAGTAAAAATATTGAGATAGCATTCTTATGTGCCAAAATAGCAGATACAAGTTTCTAAATTAATTGTTCTATTAAAATGGAGGTCTATTGGTACCGCTAGGTCAATGGACTGAAGGTCAACTGAAGATAAAATGCTTGATATCAAGGATTTAAGTGTTGCTTGTTTGTATTGTGCTAACAGTATGCTAACAAAATGATTTTTATGGTGTTTTATGTTGTTTTTTCTTGCTGTTTTATAATTCTTCTTGATTTGGAAAAAGACCAGGAGTACAATAATTATACAATTGAATAAGTCCCGAGTTGAAGGGGGAAATCCCGGACGTTAAAAAAGTAAAACCTTCGTGGTCATGAGACTGCGAGGGATTTTTTATTTTAAGGAGAAATGAAAATGGAAAACAATCAGTTACCTTTTTTTGATTTGGATTCTGTTGGTGGCGGTGATGAATTTGATTTTAATAGCTGGGCTGAATTAATTCATTCTAAAGTTCTTGTCGCTGAGGAAAGGGATAGTCTTGAGGAGCTTTATGAGAGTAAAGAATATATTGCTGGACTTTCTACAGGCTTTAAGAAGATTGATGTTTTTGCTAGAGGTTTGAGGAACGGTAAATTGATTATTATAGGAGGAAGACCTTCTATGGTAAAAACAGCGTTGGCTTCCTCTATTGTGAACAATATAGTAACTCAAACAAAATATAGTATTGCGTATTTCAGCTTGGGATTGTCTAGGCATCAAATGATACAGCGGATGATAACTTTAAAGGCAAAAGTTGATGCCCATAAAGTGCGTTCTGGATTTTTATCTTCCGAAGAGTGGACTCCATTAACCAAAGCTTCTGCAGAGTTAAGTGAAGCTGACATTTTCATTGATGACACATCGCCAGTTTTTATTCAGGAATTGCGAGAAAAAATTATTTGGTTGAAGGATAACCGAGATATCAAATTGGTTGTAATTGATAGTATTCACCAGTTGCGTGACTTCATTAACGTGGATGGTTCCTCGAAATGCTTTGATAAGGTAGCTCGTTCATTAAAATCTTTGGCTTGTGAAATAGAATTGCCAGTTATTGTTTTAAGTCAAGTATCAGAATATTGCGCATCTCAAAAACGGCAGTATCCTCAATTATTAGACCTTCCAGGAGCAGGTGCTATTGTAAATAGTGCAGATGTAGTTATGTTTCTGCATCGAGATGAATATTATGAGCCTACTGACGAAAACCGTGGTGTTGCTAAATTGGTTTTTGCTAAAAACAATGATGGCCCTTTGGGAACTATTGAATTGTTTTTCAATAAAGAGTGTATGCGTTTCGAGAGCGTTGAGGGGGGGGGATCTCGGATTTCAAAAAAGTAAAACCTTCGTGATAACAAGATTGCGAGGGATTTTTTGTTTTGGGGAACAAGAGTTTAATTAATAATTTTAGGGTGGATAATGATAATTTCTAACGAAAAAGAATTGATTTGTGAAGTATTTGAGGTTTTTAAAGCTAAGAATGGTCGAAAACCTAATTATTTAGAATTGAAAGATATTGTTGCAGGGGTTAGATGGAGGATTGCAAGTACAGGAAACTAAAGTTTCGGATAAAGCTATAGCAAGTGCAGTTCGAACATGTAGTATTCGAATAGAAAAATTTAGAATAATAGAGCTGGGAGAGATAGACCAGACGCTTGTTATTACTAAAGGAAAATTTGATGTAGGTTATGAGTATCCTTTTTGGGCGATGCTTTTAAAGATGGAGAGCATATTTATAGTTAAGGAATTTGAGGAGTTATTGCAGATATTGTTAATTGATGGACAATATTACTTTGTTGCGTATTTGGAAAAGGAAGAATCTTGTGGGAGATTGTTGATTCTTTATAAATTAGAAGAGGGATGTTTGATGGAGGTCCATAAAGAATACCCTCATTAACATTAAGGAGCGTATTAAAATGAAATGCCCAAATCATGATGTTGAGTTAGTAAAAAAAGAAATCATATATGGCTATCCTGCTTCAGGTAAGGATTATAGTAATGTTCTCTTAGGGGGCTGCTGCGTTATGCCCAATTCTCCCAGATATGGCTATGAATGTCCTGTAGATAAAGAAGTGTATCTTATGAAAGATGGCAAGCTGGTTACAGAAAGGGAAGAGGAAGATTGAGCACATGAAGAGGATCATTTTTGTTTTAATATTTGTCCTGGCAGTCACGTCTACTGCCTTTTCTGAAGAATTATATCAGTATGATGATGTAAATCTTATTACGGCAGATATTGATTTTGACGGTGAAGAGGAGAAAGTGGAATCTTTTATTGCATACTATGGCAGTAAAGGATTAAGTGTTTGTGTTGTAAAAATAACTGATGGAGCCGATATTATTATGAATGAGGTCGCAGTTGATTATGACCATTCATGTAGATTAGGATTTTTTGACATTAGACCTGTGCTGGCTAGTTTTATAACTATTTCTGAAGGATCTGGGGCGCACGGAGGACATTTGCATTTACTGAGATATGTTTCTGATGTTGATGATGATGGAGGCCATAAATATAGTTTGAGTGTAAATGCAAGATTCACATCAAATCGTCCGTCTTTCAAAGCTCTTGATATTGATGGTGACGGGGAAAAAGAAATAGCGGAAGATTGGAGGGATTATGAGACAGATCCTGTTGGCGAAAGCATTATGCATATATATAAATTCATGGATGACGGAAAATGGTATAAGGAAAAAATTTATAAGACAGCAATAAAAAAGTATCTTCCTGTAGATTTTAAACAGGATGAATCGGATATACAGAGTTATATAAAAATAAACAAAGAGAATTTTCTGGATTTTGAATAAAAAGGATAAGAATGAAAATTTTAATAAAAATTATTTTTCCTTTAATGTTGATTGTTTGTTGCGTGGGCAGCGTATTTGCAAAAATACCAAAGGTTGATAGCTTTTTATCGGATAGTGCTGAAGAAAAAGATAAAGAATATAATTTTCCAAAAATAATCTCTGAAATGAAGGCTTTGATAGCGGCTGAGCCAGAGAATTATGAGCATTATGGAAAACTGGCTTTTGTTTATGATTACATTGGCGAATATGAAGAGGAAGTGGAAGTTCTTAAGCTGGAGGTAAAATATTTGCCAAACGATATGGAGGAAAAAGATGCTGTTTATGGGAATCTTGCACGAGCATATCTTTTGATTGGACAGATTGATGAGGCTAAGCCATGGTTAGACAAGGCAAAAGAAAGCAATCCTAATAATTACTATAATCTTTGGAATTTGGTTAAATTTCATATCTTGAAGAATGAATTTCAAATAGCTGCGAAAGAACTGAAAAACCTTGATAAAATTAACACTACGGATAGGGATGTGTATTATGATGCTTATTCGTTCTTTGTAGAAGAAATAAAAGATAAAGAACTAAGCGTTGAATTTTTCAGAGAAGCAGTTAAGGAAAATCCTGAAAGTCCATTGTCTCACCGTGCATTAGGAACAGCTATCAGACCCTTATCAAAAGAAAATTATGAAAAGAATATGCCAGAGGCCTTGCAAGAGTTTGAGCGGTCGCTGGAATTAGATCCTAAACATATCCCAACTTATATCAGTATTGCTGATACATATTTGTTGCTTGCTATATTGTTTGGCAAGGAAGAACCGTATCAAGATGCATTGAACTGGTTTGATAAAGGTTATGCGATTGAGCCTAGTAATACAAGACTTGCTTATGCGATGGGTACTTTGCACCTTTACAAGGGAGAAAATGATAAAGCAATTGAAAAATTTGAGTTTGCACAATCGAATGGGTTGGAGACTGCAGAGTTAAGAAAACAATTAGCTTTTGTATACAACAACAAGGCATATGCTCTTTATGAATCCGGTGAGAATCTAATTGAAGGATTGGCTCTGATTAATAAAGCAATAGAGTTGTCTCCTAAGGACGGAATTATGCTTGGTACAAAAGCAGAATTGTTATATAAGTTGGGCGAGTATAGAGAGGCATATAGATTTATTAAGAGGGCTCTTGAGATTGAGCCAGGTCATGAGGAGATGAATCAGGATTTGGTGATGATTGAAGAAGCTTTAGCTGATAAGAAAAAATTAGAGTCTAATGTAGAAGTTATTGTTGATAATTAGGAGATTGATATGAGTTTAAAAGATATTCGAAGTGTTAAGGCTTTGCAGAAGGATATTTTTAAATCTATGCAGCATTTATCTAAAATTCAGATTTCTTTGTGTAATTCAGGAAAATTAATTGCTTTTAAGAAAAATTATCCATCTAAGGTTATGGAAGTCGATCAGAATCTTCGAAAAGCTCATGACTTTTTACTTGAGGCTGCAAAAGGTCTTGAGGAATATACTGGTGATGGACCTGTCTTTTTTGATCAGAGAGATAAAGGGTAATATGGATGACCTATTTGATGAATTCTTTGAGTATGATGTTTTGATGGGTGGGGATATAAAAAAATGCCCTCATTGCGGAGTAGAAGTATCAAGTAGTTTGCTTTTGGATGATGAAGTTGAATGTCCTGAGTGTGGTGAAAGGATAAAGAAGATCAGGTAGATACTCTGAAGGTCTTTGGAGTCCAAGAAGCTTTACAATCTATATAAATAGTTATATTATAAGGACTTAAGTTTCTGTGTAAAAATGGTGTGTATGTTTAGTTGCTCTTGTGTTAACGGCGTACTAACATTTATTGGTGATGAATTTTTAACAAGGATTGTTGATGGAAAATAAGTATCCCGCAGAAGCATACTCTTGGAGCATAATAAGCGATGAATGTGCATATAAAACTATGGATAAGTCTACGTTCCTGTGGAGGGGGACAGGGCTTCCTGCCGAAATAAAATCATTTTTTAAAGCCGATAATTTAAAAAGACCTGAAAAAAAAGAATTGGATTTATTTGTTGAAGGTGATAAATATTCTGTTCGTATAGAAATGGATACGTATACAACTCCCAGGGCCAGATTGTTTTGGAACGCTGATTTGGATAATGTTATAAAAAAGAAGTTTCCTAAAAGCTATGAACAATATAAAGCAGATAAAGCTGTGCCGAAAACCACTAGAATGCGCTTCACTAGAATTGATCAGGAAAAAGATCGATATCTTCTAGAATTTCTGGGTCTGGATTATGATGGGGACGAAAAGAAAACTAGTTATGCTGTAATAGCTGAGAATGATGAATCTTTATGGGAGGATGTAAAAGGTGAGATATATCATTTTCCGAACAAATATAAAAACATTCTTAAGACGGGCGTGAAAGTAATTTATTACAAAGGTGCTATTCAAAAGAAAAAATACTCTCAGCAGAGGTTGTCTGATGCTCCCCACTATTTTGGGTATGCAGAGATTGGAGAGATTGCAGCAGATCTCAATAGTAAAAAAGGGGATTTGTTTTGTGGGGTTGAGAATTTTGTGGAATTTAAAAGAGCAATTCCAATAAAGAATGATAATAAATATCTAGAGGTAATTCCTGAATCTCAAAAATCAAATTATTGGAGGGATGGTGTTCGCAAAATTAATAAGGAGGTTTACGAAAATATCTTGTCATATGCTGATAAAAAGATAACCTCCTCAAAAACCATACAGCTTCCACCCATAACAGGAGAGTTTGAATCATATTTTAAAGAAGGGAAGAAGAAGGAAAGATTTACTACTTATTATGAGCGAAATTCAATAAACAGGAAAAGAGCTATTGAAATTCATGGATATGACTGCAAGGTATGTGGTATGAATTTTTCTTCACAATATGGGAAGCAAGGTGATAAGTATATTCATGTACATCATATAAGACCTATTTCTTCTGTTGAAGGTGAAGTAAAAATAAATCCTAAGACAGATTTAACAGTGCTATGTGCTAACTGTCATGCTATGGTTCATCGCTATAAGGACCAGACACTTTCAATTGAAGAGCTGAAAGGACTTCTGGTCGGCACCCTGAAGGTCAGGGATTAATAAGTGGTTAAAGTCAAATAGGTTAAATAATAGGATGGAGTCCTCGGCTAACAGGGGGCTAACAAAAAAGAAAAAGGTAATTATTATATGGAAGATATCACAAAACTTGAAAATAGACTCTGGGAGTCTGCTGACCAACTCCGCGTTAATTCAAAGCTTACTTCAAATGAATACTGTATGCCTGTCTTAGGCCTTATCTTTCTTCGTCATGCAAACAATCGTTACCTAATCGTAAAAAATGAAATTGAGAAATCACTGCCTAAAAGAGGGGGTGTAGCGCGACCGCTTACCAAAGATGATTTTGCCCGCAAGAGCGCTTTGTTCCTTCAAGAAAAGTCTCAATATGATTATTTACTTGAGAATGAAAAGGCAAAACAGGACAGAGCGGATGCAATTATCAAGGCTATGGAGACCATTGAAGCTGATTATGAGGCTCTTGCAGGTGTATTGCCAAAGGATTATCAGATATTTGATAATGACCTTTTAGCTCGTCTTTTGAAAATATTTAATGATGAGGTTTTGCGAAATACCAATGGGGATGTTTTTGGTCGTATTTATGAATACTTCTTGATGAAATTTGCTATGCAGGGAGCCCAAGACCAAGGCGAATTTTTTACACCTGTCTCACTAGTTCAGACAATCGTAAATGTAATTGAACCAGACCATGGGATTGTGTTCGACCCGGCATGTGGATCAGGTGGAATGTTTGTTCAGACAAGCCATTTCTTGGAGACGGTTGGTAAATCAACGCACGAATCCGTCACCTTTTTCGGTCAGGAAAAGACAGCAACAACCATTCGTTTAGCCAAAATGAATTTAGCTGTTCATGGTCTAGAGGGGAAGATTCTTGAAGGAAATACGTTTTATGATGACAATCACAATCTGTTAGGTAAAGCCAATTTTGTAATGGCTAATCCACCTTTCAATGTCGATAGTGTTGATGCCAGAAAGATTAAAGGTGACCCACGTTTGCCCTTTGATTTGCCAGGCGTTAATCAAAAGGGTGCGGTCAGTAACGGTAATTACCTTTGGATTTCATATTTTTATTCTTATTTGAAAGAAAAAGGTCGGGCAGGATTTGTTATGTCATCTCAGGCCTCAAGCGCAGGTCATGGGGAAAAGGATGTCCGTCAAAAGATTATCGAAACAGGTGATGTTGATATTATGATTTCAATCAGGTCAAACTTTTTCTATACTCGCTCGGTTCCTTGCGATTTGTGGTTTTTTGATAAGGATAAACCAAAGGACAAGCAAGATAAAGTTCTTATGATAGATGCTCGCAATATTTTTCGTAAAGTAACACGAAAGGTTTATGATTTTTCACCTGAACAGCTACAAAATATAAATTCTATTGTTTGGCTTTATCGAGGCCAAACAGAAAAGTTTTTGGCACTAGCTAAAGAGTATTTATTAAAGATATGTAAAGAATGTCGAATTATTCCTGATAAATTTGTTGAGTTTGAGAAGATGCACAAAACAATATTGAACCAAGTTTTTGATTTCAAGGGATTCGATGAGAGCAAGAAAGAAGAGTTTAAGATGATTAAGAGTGAATGGGATGAGGCTTTTGCTTTATTTGATAAAGATAAAACAAGTACGGTTTCGCTCATTGATTCATATCAAAAAAAATGGTGTGTGGACCTGCCAGGAACAAATGATAAACAACATAAAGCCAAAGAAACCTTTGTTCCAATAGCGGAAAGAATCAAGGGATTGATTAAACAGGTGGATCTTGTTTATAAGCTCGCCATGCGGATGGTTGATTACGTTGAGAAAGAATTAGACGCGAAAAACAACGAAACATGGGATGCTCGAGCCTCTAATAAGAATAAAAAGGATTTAGATA
>JAHJCZ010000040.1 GCA_018812705.1 Candidatus Omnitrophota bacterium | reverse complement strand
TGATTAATTTATAAAAAACGTACTTCAAAAGGTTATCAATCCTCTGAGGGGATCGAACAACACAAGTATCGAAGTACGTCTAACTTTCTTTCCTAGTCAGGTCTAGATCACATATCTAAACGTGAGATCAGTTTTTTCATTACTGATATTTTTCTGGAACCTTCCCTCCTCTTTTTCTATTGATAAATTAATAATAACAACTATTTCTCAAATTACTAACTATTTTTATTTTTTTTTTAACTTATTTTTTTTTGGACACGTCGACAATAGTTTGTTTTTAGCCATGCCTCCTAACGCCCCTTCTTCAAGTATAGATTTAGTTCCTTTTTATTATTCAGAAGTAACTCATTTGATTTTTTCATACCCTTTATTCATTAAACAGGTATCAAAATTTTGCCGCAATATTTGCAGTATGTGGCATCTTTGTCATGGATAAAAGCAGTGCAACCACTACATTGTTTCTTGGATCTTGAAGGAGTTTGAATCATATCCACGGTTACAATACCGGTAGGAATAACAATTATACTATATCCTAAAAGCATGACTATTGCAGCTAAAGTCTGGCCAAAAGGTGTTTTTGGAGAAATATCCCCATATCCAACTGTAGTCAAGGTCACAATTGCCCAATAAATACTGCGCGGGATATTAGTAAAACCGTTCTGAGGTCCTTCAATAACATACATTAATGATCCTAGAACGATCACTATAGTAATTACCGTAAAAACAAATATCATTATTTTACGAAAACTGCTTCGCAAGGCTTGAGTGAGAACTTTTACTTCTTCCATATAACTTGCCAGCATAAAGACTTTAAATATCCTGAGCATTCTTAAATAGCGTATCGATAATAAATATCGGGTTCCGGGCAAAAACATATTAAGATAAGTTGGAAGGATACCTAAAAGGTCAACCACGCCAAAAAAACTACGGGCATATTTGGATGGGTTCTTGACACAATTAATCCTTACTATGTAATCAATTGTAAAAAGAATTGTAAAGAACCATTCAACTGCATGAAGGATATTCCCATAAGTTTTATTAATAGAAGACACGCTATCGATCATTACAGCAAAAACACTGATAGCTACGGTAACGATAAGTAAAATATCATAAACTTTACCGGCTGGCGTATCAGTTTCAAATATAATCTTTCTTATTTTTTCTTTATCGAACATGTTTTTCAAACCCATCCTTCTTCAACATTAACATTACCAATATATTTGCACAATATTTATTTTAATAATTAAGAACAAATTCACTACTATTTATCTAAAATTTCAAACAAATTCTACTCGCCGATATCTTCATTCCACAACTCTGGATTATTTTTTATAAATGTATCCATTAGCTGACAACATTCTTGGTTATCAACTACGACAACTTCCACTCCACGTGACCTTACATAGTCTTCTGGGCCCTTAAATGTTCTATTCTCCCCAACAACTATCTTTGGGACCCCATATAGAAGCGCTGCTCCGCTGCACATATCACAGGGGGATAAAGTTGAGTACAATGTTGCTTTCCGGTAATCACCAGCTTTAATTCGTCCCGCATTTTCTAAGCAATCCATTTCTGCATGCAACACAGAACTCCCCTTTTGAACCCGCTGATTGTGGCCACGTCCAACTATTTTGCCATCAATAACAAGTACTGACCCAATAGGTATACCGCCTTCTGCCATGCCCTTTTTTGCTTCCTCAATTGCAGCTTCTAAGAATTTATTCATATTATCTCCCTGTAAGACACATTAAAAGTCTCTGTCACTATTATTCAAAGATTCTATCTTTCTTTCTTTTCGTTTGCCATTTTTATCAACCGAGACCGAATGCACTGTATAATCATCCCCTTGCTCTATACCTTCGATCAACATATTTATTTGTTTATCATTAGGAAATTTGTCCCGAAATCTCTTGAAATATTCTAATGCCTTCACATTATCACCCGTTTGCATATAAGCGATACCTAACATAGTAAGAGTAACATCAAAACCATAAGAATAAGCTTTCTCTAAATGACTAATACTTTCCTTAATATCAAGTTTATCACCAGTTTGGGCTAAATGTGCGCCATAATATAAATGACCAAATTTATGTTCAGGATCCATTTCAAACAACTTATCAAAATACTTTTTAATTTTGGTCTTACTTCCCGGCCAATCCAGATTATAGGTCATTGTGGATGCATATCCTAAACGCCACAATAATTCAACATCATCAGACACCTCGCTTAATTCTGATTCCATAACAGAAATAACCGTTTTTAATTCCTTTTCAATTTCAAGATATTGTGCCTGTGAATCAATTCTCGGCGGGTAAACTCTCGCAAAATAAAAGTTTTTATTTAAAAAGTAATCTGCAGCATCCAAATTAACGCCACCTTCTTGCTCTAAATCCTCAAGAGTGTATTTTCCCTGAGAATTTGATACTTTTATTCCAAACATCATTGTAACCATCATGCACAAGCTAAGAATAAATATTAATTTTTTTGTCATTACATTTTCCCCCTATATTATTGGCAAGAACTGTAACCATCCTTATTGATTCAAAAATTTTCTTATTTGGTATATATATTGCACATCATCTATTGTCGTGTAATGCTCGCCTTTATCCACTAAATACAACTGTTTATTTGCGCTGCCTTGACCATAAAGGGATATTGCTTCCTGACTGGGGATCAGCACATCTTTTTTTCCATGAATAATTAACCATGGAATTTTGATCTTATCGGAAATTCGTATGGGTGATGAATTATCAATATTAAATCCCAGCTCCAAATTTACATATGCAAGGCCCAGATCTTTTATGCTTTCTCTTAAAAATACGGGGACAAAACCCATTCTCTCAACAACTTTGTCAGCCATAGTATCAATACTTGCAAAACTTGAATCCGTGATCATTTTATCAAAGCCAGCTCCGTCATTAACTGCTTGAATTAATGAAGCTCCTCCAAAAGAAACCCCATAGCCTACAATATTCTCTGCTAAGAATTTTTTTTCTTTATTTAAATAGTCAAACGCGGATCTAATATCATATTTTTCTTTATACCCAAACGAAATTGTATGTCCGCCACTTTCACCATGCCCTCTAAAGTCGAATATCAACACGTTATAGTTCAATGCTTCCCACAACTCTACTAAAGAAAGAAAATTGGATTTATTTGCACCTAAACCATGTCCTATGACCACAGCCTTGTTGCTATTTTTCTTAGGGATGAACCAACCTTTAAGATGCAATCCGTCTTGAGTTTTTAGGGATACCTTTTCATATTTAAACATAAACAAGGTTTCCGGATCATATTTGTCACCAATTTTAGGCCGGTGTATAGTGAAAGTAGCCAGGATATACGGCAAGAGTATAAACGTCCAAAGAAAAGCAGCAACCGTTAAGTAGACGATTTTTTGAAACCTAAGATCAATAATTTTCTTAGATATGCTTTCAGCGATCTTTTTAAATGATGCCCTCATTAAAAAGAGAATAATGCTTACCGAAGAAAAGAAGTAAAGATAAACTATCACTTCTTTCCAAATTACTTTACCCTGCATAATGGAACTTAGATATATATGGATAAAGATAACAAAAATAAAATATGTGGTAATTCTTATAAGAATATTTTTTATGAAATCTTTATCGATCGTATTCCTGCGGAATAAAAATAAATATGCGGCGCTGACTATTGGAAGGAGCAAATAAAACAATTCTGAAGAAGATAAAACCAGGTGGTTTTTTATTGGTCCAAGCAATCCTTTTTCCCTTAAATTTATGACAAAGTATTTCTTCGTTTATTATCGGTTTTTATCTTTTTTCGCTTTCACAAAAACCAATTCTTGTGTTTTTCCACGAGTTTTACCTCTTTTAAAAAATGACAACACAATTTCCGCTTCATTGAATGGAAGCGTAATAAAAGAGAATTTATCAAGTATCAGAACATCCCTGATCTTTTCAGGGGATATCTTGCATTTTTCATTAATGATCTCGATCAATTTCTTAGTAGTAAGACCATCTCCTTTTCCGCGAGGGACAAAAAGCCGGGTCTTGCCCTTCATATCAACAACGGCATCTTCGATCTCGGTATAATTATTAACATCCAAGTCATCCTGAAAAGAGTGCTGCAATAGTGCCGCCAGAATATCTTCAGGTGAATTATCCTTTAAGAGATCAAGTGACATTTCCCTGTATTTCTCTAAAGGTGATGTTTTAATAATGTTTTCCAGCTTGGTTTTTATCCTTAATTGTTTAGTTTTGATAATATCTTGTATTTTCGGAAGCTTTGCTTTTTTAATATCAGCTTTTGTTCTCTTTGTGATAACCTGAAGCTTTCGATACTCAGACGGAGTGATGAAAGTAACTGCATTTCCCGTCTTACCAGCTCGGCCAGTTCTCCCTATACGATGAACATAAGACTCAGGATCATGAGGAAGGGCATAATTGATCACATGGGTAAGATCGTTAACATCAAGCCCTCGAGCGGCAACATCTGTTGCGACTAAAATAGTAATTGTTTTTTTCTTAAATTTACTAAGGATCCTTTCCCTTGAATTCTGAGACATATCACCGTGCAAAGCATCAGCATCATATCCTCTTTCCTGCAACTGATGTGCAACTGAATCAACATCTACTTTTGTTTTGCAAAAAACAAGGCCATAAAATTCCTCCTCAATATCAACTATCCTGCAAAGTGTTTCAAACTTATCATTTTTATGAACTTCAAAATAAATTTGATCAACAGTGCTAACTGTCATCTGTGCCTTTTTGATCTTGATTACATCATAATCAGGCATATAAGTCTTTGCAATCTTTAAGATCTCATCCGGAATTGTCGCTGAAAACAACATCGTCCTTTTATTTTCCGGAGTCTGCTTAAGAATTGCGCCGACCTCTTCTAAAAACCCCATGTTCAGCATCTCATCCGCTTCGTCCAAAACCATATAAGATATCTTATCTATTTTTAGAGTACCCCTCTTTAAATGATCCAAAACACGGCCAGGCGTGCCAACAACAATATCAACGCCTTTTCTTAATTGACGTAGCTGAAGGGAGATCGACTGACCCCCATAGATAGGGACTACATTGAATTTTCTTTTTCCTTTTAGGGAATTTATTTCCTCTGCAACCTGAATTGCAAGTTCTCGAGTAGGTGCAAGAATAAGCACCTGGACATTGCGTAATTTTTCAGACATCCTCTCAAGGATTGGGATCCCAAAAGCAGCAGTCTTACCTGTACCTGTTTGTGCCTGAGCAATAATATCCCTATCTCCTTTAAGCAACGCAGGAATACATTTTTCCTGAATTGGCGTTGGAGCCTCAAATCCCTTTTTTTCCAAGACCTTAAGCATCTCGGCTGATAAACCTAAACTTTTAAATATTTCCATTTTTTCCTCTTCGATCATATTAAAATTATTATTTATTGAGCTTAATACCAGGGAACATTTGGTATCAACTTTTAAATATTCGACTAGTTACTATATTGCTATAACTGATAGATTATAGACTACATTGTTGTTTTTTACTATAATAAAAATCTAACTATAAATACCCCTAAAATAAAACTATAAAAAGCAAACAACAAAACAAATAAAAATAATCATATAAAAAAGAGCCTGTCACCATATAGGTACAGGCTCTTTTTGCTTTTTGAGCACTTTTTCTTACTTAATCGGATAATGCATTAATTTAGTGTATTTAAAGATCTATATTAATTGGTTAGCGCACTCGTTCAAATTGCTCAACCAAGTTGATTCATATAAAATAAAAGAGAGACCCCACTTTTTAAAAAGCAGGATCTCTTTTTTATTTATGCAAGTAGGCGGTTTTCTTGCTGTATTTATACTTAAATGCCTCGGGCGGGTCAGGAATTGTTTTTACAAATGCTTTGAATTCCTTATCAATGACCGAAGCCTCTTGTCCAAAACATTGTTTCAACATCGCTTGCCAATTATTCTTATCAAGTCCCTGATAAAAATCCCAGAATCTTTTTTCACCTATCTTATTGATCGCATACATCATAAATGCCGCGGCAATATTTCCCTCATCGTCATCCTTGTATTTATCTTGAAAAACCTCATCAAGCGTCCAGCGTTCTTCGGGCACAAGTTTAACAAGCTGATAATACATTATTTGATAATATTGTCCTTTAAATTTCTTACGCTTCCCTTCTTTAATGCGGCATACCCCCTCCTCAACACGCAATGGAGCTTGAGAATTAAGTTCATAAAGGAACACATGAAGCATCTCGTGGACAGATGTTAAACGAAATTCTTCACTATAGCGGTAATGAACTTCTCTGTCCTTAACCTTTGAAAAACCTTTGTTTTTCAGCTTTTCATAAAGAAACACTTTTACTTTTGGATACTTATTTATACTCGGTAAAAATTGCTCAGCAACCATAAATGAGTTTTCATAAACCCTTTTTGCTTCCTGAATATTCCTATCGGCATAAGAACCTTTCTTGTAATGGATAGAAAGATTTTGAGTTTCTGTTACTTCCCAATTGTTCATACTGCATCCAGACATCACCACCATGAACAGCCCTATTGACCAGATCAGTTTTCTATGTAATGTCGGCTTCATATATCTAAAAAGCTCTCCTATCTTCATTTTGCACCTCTTTTCCGAGGGACATGTACCTATTTATTTAAATAGGTACGTGTTCCCTTTTTACATCTAGTCTTTCATCGATCCCATGATAATTATTTAAACTGTATCCCTCTTTGCGGCACATCCTGATTTCCGTACGTTCTATCAAAACCATCTGCCTGAACATTCTCTTCTTCATTAGGATACGTTTTCACGGGTCGATGATCCACGGATCTTGCCTTCTCAACTAATTCTATGAATTCCTGTCGATAGCCGGATGAATCTTTACCTTTTGACTTTTCAGCCGCCTGGACCACGTGGTTATAAGTTGAATTTCCCTTATATTTTGAATCCCTAAGAATCATACCGAATTCAGCAACTGCTGCAGCAAACTCAAAATCTCCCTGAGGAACATTTGTAACTTCATACTTGTTTATTTCCTTTTTAATAAGCTTGCTAACAAACCCATCAGGTTGTTTATAGCGGAGCTTGACTGTCATCATCTCATTTGAAGATACGCTTTGTTTTGTCTGATACTTAAGCTCATCAACAGAACCAAATTTCTCAGATGATCCGGCAGGAACGATCTCATACAAAGCTGTAACAGTATGGCCTGCTCCTAATTCGCCAGCATCCTTCTTATCATCATTGAAATCCTCTTTAGCCATGACACGGTTTTCATACCCTATGAGGCGGTATGCCTTTACTTGAGCCGGGTTGAACTCGATCTGCAGCTTGACATCTTTTGCAATAGTGAATAAAGTCGAACCCAATTCATCGACTAGAACCTTTCGGGCCTCTTTTATAGTATCGATATAATGATATGTTCCATTGCCTTTATTCGCTATCTGCTCAAGTCGATTGTCTTTATAATTGCCCATACCAAAACCAAGAACTGTTACAAATACTCCCTCGTCTCTTTTTTCTTCGATCAAACGGGTCATTTCTGATGTGCTGCTTACTCCTATATTAAAATCACCGTCTGTAGCAAGAATAACGCGGTTGTTGCCGCCATCGATATAATTTTCTTTAGCTATCTTATATGCTAATTTTATTCCTGCTCCACCTGCTGTTGAACCTCCGGCGTTAAGGCGATCAATAGCACCGAGTATCTTTCTCTTATCAGATCCTGGAGTTGATTCCAAGACTTGTCCTGCAGCCCCAGCATAAACTACCATCGCTACCCGCTGATCTTCTGATAGCTGATTTACCATCATCTTTAGCGATTGCTTCAATAATGGCAATTTATTAGGAGTGTCCATAGACCCTGAGACATCTATTAAAAACACCAAGTTACTTGGCGGAATTTCTTCCTGATCCAATGTCTTTCCCTGCAACCCGATCCTCACTAACTGATGACCTTCATTCCACGGACAAACAGCAGCATCGGTATTAATAGAGAAAGGATCTTCGCCTGTAGGCTTCGCATATTCATACGAGAAATAATTAAGCATCTCTTCAATACGAACTGCATCTGCAGGTGGAAGCTGATTTCTGTTTAAGAACCTGCGAATATTGCTATATGATCCCGTATCTACATCAATAGAGAAGGTAGATAATGGATTTTCATTAACTGTTAGAAATTGATTTTCATAAACACGGGCATATTCCTCTGTGTTGTGTACTATACTCTGACGCACATCTACTTCATCTCCCCAAAACTCTTGTTCAATTTTTGGAGCTGAATACGATTCCGTCATAGTTTGACTTCTGACAGAGCTATAATCTGTAGCCAAATAATACGGAGTGTATTGCATCCCAACATCATCTGAAGACATTTTTAACCTTGTATTACCTGCAGAAAATTGTTCACCAATATCATCCGCAGCTGTTTTAAGCCTTCCCTGAATACCGCGCTTAATATAAACCTGCATACTGCTTAAAGCTATAACACCGATAATGATCGTTGTCACAATGCCTCCGCCAACGCTCATTCTAAATGCACTTATTTTTTTCACTTTTTTACCCTCCTTTGAAACTGCTTCAAAGAGAGTCGCCTGGACCTTATTCTCCCAATCCGGAGACACTTCCTCAACCGGATTTTCATTAAGCAAACTGTCCATTGCTTTTAATTGGTTATAGTAATTATTTAGTTCTATATTGTCTTTGAGCAGTTGCTCAACCAATTCTCTCTCTTGTGCAGTAACTTCTTTGTCCGCATAGCGGGACACTAATTCCTTATATTTCATTTCTTCGTTCATGATAATTCCTCCCCGATCAAAGAAGCCAGTTCATCCCTTAAACGTTCTTTTGCGCGAAATATCAGCACCTTAACCTTATCTAGAGAACAGTTAAGGATACTGCTGATCTCAGCATAGCTGAATCCATGGTACTGCTTAAGAACAATAGCTTCTCTCTGTTCATAGGGAAGTCTCGTTATAGCCTTGCGGACATGATGGGCCCTTTCATTTTCCGCAAGTATCTCACGGGAATTTTCTCCCCCGTCAGGAATATCCCAAGACTCATATCCATCATTTCCTTCTGCTGCATACCACAAAGAAACCGTTTTGTTCCTTTTACGGATACGGTTAATACACTGATTTCTTGCAACCGTAAAGATCCAGGTTGAAAATGTCCTTTTTGTATCATAATAATCTTTATATTTAACTACTGACAGGAACACATCTGAAGATGCTTCTTCCGCATCTGCCCTGTTACCAAGCAGGCCATAACAGAAGTTGATAATACGCAACTTATTTCTCTGAAAGATGCTTTTCATAGCCGCCCTATCCCCTTGTTGATATTCTTGCATCAATTGTTCATCAGTTCGTTCCATGTGTCGTTCTTAACCTTTCATAGGGTTATACGCACGAAAATCTAAAATGTTACAACTTTTTTTTAATAAGATAAAAATTCGGCTTCCAAGCAATAAAACCAATAAATGCAATCACAAAAATTGTAAAGATCCACTTTTGCCCTACATCTATAATAAGCTTGTTGTAATACAGCGCATTCCAACATATGTGAACCATCACTCCACAGGTAATACTTTTTGTAATATATGTCACAAAACATAAAAACGCAGAGAAAAAAAGCATAATGAAAAACACATCAACCCCCTGTGGTAGATGAAAATAGGAGAAAACAAAAGTTACAACTATCGCCGGCATTACCCATCCCTTACAATCACGCATCAAAGCATGAAAAAAAAGTCCGCGGAAGAAAAACTCCTCACAAAAAGGAATAAATGCTGCCAAAAACATAAATTTGATAATTGGAATACCTGCTGCCTCTGGGAGTGTCATATCTATAAAAATACGCTGAAAAATCAGTACAAATCCAAATGAAAGTGCAACTGCTCTCAAAATCATTGGATCATATGTATAATCCAATTTAAAATTGGGCACTGGCCTGAGCTTAAACCATATTAATGAAGTAGTAAAAACCCATACATTTGGTATGATGATCCTAGGCCAAGAAAATGGACCGCTATCGACACCCTGAAGAAATTTTATAATGCTCATATTTACAAAAATTATCACAGCAACATAAACATATTCAAGCATATTACTTATTTTTTTATCAATTTTGCCTTGCCTATTCATTTACCTCACCTCACTCTATAATTTTTAGCAATTTTCTGTCTTTCATAGAGTTATACGCACAAAACCCAGGAATGTTACAACTTTTTTAAAATAAGGAATAAATAAGCAGTATAAACAGAAAAAGGCACATTTTTTTCATCTTAATTAATTCGGGATGAAGTGTGTGATACAGGCATTATCAAGCGGGGTCCGTGCTTATTTATTCCTAACATTACAAATACTATTATACTTAGCAGCAGGCTATAGGATAGATGAATCCATTTTATTTTTAATGCTTTCATTCTCATCTTCACAAAATGTTTTTGTCCATAATGCGCGATACTAATACCTAAGAGCAATGTCAGAAGAATCAATATTATAAGATTAGAATAGTATAATAATTTTTCTTTCTGAACAACTGCAGTATTAGCCAAGATTATTATCGAATAAATACTGACAGACCCTAAAATAACCGCACATTTCTTCTTCAAGGAACAACTATCGTCTAACCCAAAATATGGCATACAATAAATAAACAATATCAAACTAATATAAAGAAAAACACCACCTGCGAGAAACGTAACATATATTGGCACGCCCAAAGAGTTTATTTTTATAACATCGCCCAAATTAAAAATAAACGGGCTAACAAAAAGCATTATCGAATTAACTCCTGTTGAAATAAATCCGATAAGGATAAAAGGCGTTGCCCAGGGACTTCTAAAGAAACGCAATGTAAATAAAACTATTATTATGCCCAGAGCTATTCCAAAAATTATCCCGCCGCCTGAGATAAGTGTTTTATAAAATGCGCTGATCGGATCAATTACATTATAAAGAACTGACCCTCCTGACAATGGATTAAATCTTATTTGGGGGAAAAAGCCTGTTATAAAATACACAAAAATAGCATGTCCAAATTCATGTAAAAACAGAGATATGGAGAAGGCAAAGACCGAACTGCTAAAGAAAAAAACTACTAGTTTTATAAGTTCAAGCATAAACTCACCTTTATAAAAGGAAGGAATCTTGCCCCGGCTTTATCTAGCTTAGAATAACCAAGGATGAAGTCTTATTATTATATCAAAAAACATGTCTGTCACTCTTTATTCCAAAAAAAGGGGCGTGCACAAAGTGCACGCCCCTTAATCTACAAAAAAACATAATCCTTATTTAGACATATGTTTTTTCATCATTCCCTTTTTCATTTCTTTCATTTTTCCTTTTTGATCTTCTGTCAATATCTCTTTTAATGACATACATGCATCTACGACCCTTTTTGCTTTTTCTTTTTTAACATCATATTTTTTATCAATCAGGTCCTTCATCATCTCTCCGTGAGGCTCATCACTCTGCATCAAAGCCATCATATCAACCATTACTATATCAAGCTCTGCTTCTTTCCTTATCAGATCTTTTTTAAGAGCTATCTTTGCATCTTTTATTTTGTTTAACTGTTCCTCAGTTATGCCAAGGTCCTCCTGAAGAGAATAGATCATTTTTGCATTCTTAAAGAACATATCTTCCATTGACATTCCCTTACCTTCATCCATAATTGGCATACCCTGACCTCCATGCATCATTTTTGACATGCCTTGGCCAGGCTCAGCACAAACAACAGAAGTCATTGCTCCGAACATCAACAAAACCCCCACAGCCAGCATTAAATTCTTTTTCATTTTAATTCTCCTTTCGCTTCAGTTTACAGATTTTTTAAAAGATCAATTTATGAATCTTCGAACATTATGAAGAAGATTGTTTGTATCAAAAGGTTTTGCCATAAAAAGATCAGCCTTCACTTCATCTGCTATCATTCTATCAACATCATCACTTCTAGATGTTAATAAGATTATGGGTATATTCTTGAATTTTTCGTTCGATTTTAGCTC
>JAHJCZ010000039.1 GCA_018812705.1 Candidatus Omnitrophota bacterium | reverse complement strand
ATTTGTGCAATAAATAAAGCCTTGGACATTTTTTAGAATTTCCGAATTTAAAGGAAAGTTGGAATTTATTTATAAAGTTTAGTTGCATATGATGTTGTTAGAAACGACACCATTTTTTAAAAAGGGTGTAATATTATGAAAAGAAGATTCGTGTTAATATTATTTTTCTGTGGTATTTTTATTTCAATGTTTGATTTATGCGTTGCAAAAAATCAGTTAGATGCACAGCTTGATAAAGTAAGTCTTATAAAGCATAGTGATGGTGATTGGGAACTTTTTGTAGGTGGAAAGCCTTATTTTATTAAAGGAGTGCTTTACGCCCCTGTTAAGATCGGGGAAGATCCTGGCAATGCAACAATGCGCGATTGGATGTTATATGACGATGATAATGACGGGATAAATGATGTGGCGTTCCAAACATGGGTGGATGTTAACGGTAACGGAAAGAATGATGCGGGCGAGGAGATTGGCGATTTCCAGTTGATGAAGGAAATGGGGGTAAACACTGTTCGTTTTTATCATTTACCTTCAGTGAATAATGCAGCCGGGGATATTTATAAAGCTAGTGCTTCCACTGCCTTGCAATATGATCATGCGCCTAATAAAGAACTTTTAAGAAGACTTTATAACGATTATGGTATTCGTGTATTGGTGGGTAATTTTGTTGGGTCCTGGACTATCGGGTCTGGTGCTGATTGGGCAGGGGGTACTGATTATACAAATCCAATTCATCGCGAAAATATTAAAAAATCAGTGAAGGCAATGGTTTTAGATCATAAAGATGAGCCGTATGTTTTGATGTGGGTTTTAGGAAATGAGAATAATATTGCGTCCTGGTCAAATTGTAACGCTAAAGATCAGCCTGAGGCATATGCTACTCTGATAGGAGAGCTAACTCGAATGATCAAGGAGCTAGATACTGATCATCCTGTTGCGGTTTGTGAAGGAGATAATCAAGATATGCTTAAGTTTTATGCAAGGCACGCTAAGGAGATTGATGTGTTGGCTTATAATTCTTATCGGGGTGCATTTGGTTTTGGGACTTTGTGGAAATCTGTTAAAGAGGCTTTTGATAGGCCTGTTTTTATTTCTGAATTTGGAAAGCCTGCAAGCGGTCCCGATGGATATTTGGAAGAAAAACAAATGCATCATGTTAAGGGGAATTGGGAGGATGTTGTTGCGAATAGCCATGGCGGCGCAAGCGAAGGCGAGGCAATTCGATCCTCTATTGGAGGTATTGTTTTTGATTGGCTTGACCGCTGGTACATGGTGGGAAATCCAACCGAGCAAGATAAGAAGAAGAATTTTGGAGGAGTTTATGAAGAATGGTTTGGAATTCTTGCCATGGGGCAGAATGCAGATTCCTTAAAGAGAGAAAAACGCAAAGTTTATGATTATCTTAAAGGTGTTTGGGTGGAAGAATAATAGGGAAAATAGGGGACGGGAGCCCTATTTAACAAAAGATACTTCCTCGTTTCCCTCTAAAAAAGTTCGAAACTCGTCCACGCGGGGGAGTTTTTATCCTAAGCCGTTGTGAGTTAATTACTTTCAAGGGCTTTTTTGTTGTTGTACTATAGTGCATTAGAAATATGTGAGAATAAAGTGTTGTCCTATAATCTTAAAAAATTCAATGTAAAAAATAGATTAATACAGAGGAGATAATAGCTGTGGAAGAAAATAGACTAAGTAACATCTTTCCTAAAGAAAATGATATTCCTGAAAAATTTCTCCTCAAAAATTTAATTGAGCAGAATGAGTATTTAATTGATGGTAAAATTTGCAGTTGGGATGGGTCCCATCAGGATGTTTTTTCACCTGTTTGCTTAAATGTAGATGGTGAGCTGAAACAAAAATTATTAGGGCATTATCCGCTTTTAACTGAGAAGGAAGCCCTGACGGCTTTAGATAGTGCTGTTTCTGCTTATGATAATGGTCGAGGCTGTTGGCCAACAATGAGTGTAACTGAAAGAATTAAATGTTTGGAGAATTTCATTGGTTGTATGAAAGACGTAAGAGATGATGTTGTCAATTTGCTTATGTGGGAGATTGGAAAAAGCTACGCAGATTCTGCTAAAGAATTTGACAGGACAATTGAATATATAGGCGATACAATTCCTGCATTAAAAGAATTAGACCGCACAAGTGCTAAGTTTGTTATTGAACAGGGAGTTGTTGGACAGATACGCAGAGCCCCTTTGGGTGTTGTCCTGTGTATGGGACCATACAATTATCCCTTAAATGAAACTTTTACGACTCTGATACCCGCCCTTATTATGGGCAATACGGTTATTTTCAAGCCACCTAAGTTAGGAGTTCTTCTTCATCGTCCATTACTCAAGGCTTTTAAGGATTCTTTCCCCAAGGGTGTAATCAATACAGTGTATGGCGAAGGGCAGACAGTTATTGCTCCTTTAATGGCGTCTGGCAAGATAGATGCTCTGGCTTTTATTGGTAGTAGTAAAGTTGCGAATATTCTGCAAAAACAACATCCTAAGCCTCATCGGTGTCGTTTTGTTTTAGGATTGGAGGCAAAAAACGCATCTATCGTATTATCAGATGCAGACTTAGATTTAGTAATCAAAGAACACATTTTGGGAACATTGTCTTATAACGGTCAGCGGTGTACTGCATTAAAAATACTTTTTGTTCATTCAGAAATCATTGATTCATTTCTGAATAAATTTACAGAAGCAGTTGATAATTTAAGTATTGGTATGCCTTGGAAAGATGGGGTTTATTTAACGCCTTTACCAGAAGCAAATAAAATTTCTTATCTTAGCGAGCTCGTAGAAGATGCCAAAGAGTATGGAGCAAAAATTGTCAACAAAAAGGGTGGATTGAATAGCAAAACATTTTTTTATCCAGCCATACTTTACCCAGTTAATTCTAAAATGAGAATTTATTCCGAAGAGCAATTCGGTCCAGTTATACCTGTTATTTCTTTTAAAGATACTGAACAGCCCATCAAATATATTATCGATTCTAATTATGGACAGCAAGTCAGTATATTCGGTAATGATTCTGATACAATAGCAGATTTAATAGACCCATTGGTGAATCAGGTGTGTCGCGTAAATATAAATAGCCAGTGTCAGAGAGGTCCAGACACTTTCCCTTTTACGGGAAGAAAAGACTCTGCCGAAGGCACACTTTCTGTTTCAGATGCCTTGAAGGTTTTTTCTATCCGCTCCCTTGTTGCAACAAAAGATATTGCTCATAACAAGAAAATATTTGATGATATTGTCAAAAATAGGAAATCAAATTTTTTGTCAACCGATTATATCCTTTAATTACGGAATATTGTGATTAAAAGTGATTGATTAAGTGAGAATCTTT
>JAHJCZ010000038.1 GCA_018812705.1 Candidatus Omnitrophota bacterium | reverse complement strand
TCTTTAAAGATATTACTACCTTGTTGCAGGATAAAGAGGCGCTTAAAGTGGCTATAGATGCTCTTGCTGAAAAATATGAAGGACAAGCAATAGATGCTGTTATAGGTGTTGAAGCACGCGGATTTATTTTTGGGACAGCTTTAGCATACAAGCTGGGAACTGGATTTATTCCTGTTAGGAAAAAAGGCAAGTTGCCATATAAAACAAAAAAAGTTACTTATGATCTTGAGTATGGAACAGATACTTTGGAAATGCATGAAGATGCTGTTTCTAAGGATTCTAAGGTTTTAATAGTTGATGATTTGTTGGCTACTGGCGGTACTGTTGGGGCTGTTGCAAAATTAGTTCAAGAACAGGGAGCTGATATTGTTGGGTTAGCGTTTTTAGTGGAGCTTGGATTTTTAAATGGAAGAGAGAAGTTAGGAGATATTCCTGTTCATTCGGTTATAAAGTATTAGAAGTATTTGCATTTAATTGAGGCAAATAAAAATAATTTGAGTATCAGCTTTGCGCCTGTAACTCAGATGGACAGAGTGCGTCCCTCCTAAGGACGAAGTCGGAGGTTCGAATCCGCCCAGGCGCATAAAAAAGAATTCCCTTATCAGGGAATTCTTTTTTTGTGCAGTAAGAAGGAAGAGCTTTATAGGGATTAAGAGAAACAATCTTCCTGATTATCTTGATATCTTTAATTTTAATAATCCAAAATATTATGAGTCAAAAATAGAGCAACTGATACATTGTCTTCAATCTGTGCAAATAGTTGTTTTATTTAGTGCCTATTGATGAGCCAGAAACTATAAAGCTGTATGAGCCGACGACAAACATTGTTTTAAAATATGAAAATAAATGAAATTATATTTTGAATAACTCTAATGTTTGCTATGATTAAATAGCATTCCGAAAAAAATCCGGTACATAGCTGAAGTATTTAAAAATAAACCATACTTTAATATATTTATTAAACAGATCAATGAACAGAGAAGAAATATACGATCATCTCGCTCAAGTATATTTGGGCAAAAGAAAAGAAGTTGATGTTAAGCAAAAACGTCAAAAGAATGCATGGTTACTTGTTAACGTTTTCCTTTCAGTTTTAATATTTACAAGTGCAATTTGGGGATTTACAGCTTTCTTAACTCAGCGAGGAACATCTACGCAGAGCAATGTGATCTTTTCATTAAATCGCGGTCCAATAAGTGTTGATTATAATTTTAAAGATACTTTTTCTCATGAAAAAACATTTTCTTTGACCGTTCCAGAGATAGATGCTTCTAAGTATCAAGCAATTGAGTTTTCAATAAGAGGTAAAGAAGAGGGAACTCCAGGAGTCGTTAAAATTGTTATTGCTAATGATAAGAATGAGATGGCTTCTTATTATGTTCAAGGAGTAAATCTTAAATGGCAGGATGTAAATATTCCTTTAAGTGAATTTAAACAGATCACGGATTGGTCAAGCTTGACGGATATTTCCTTTATTTTGGAGGTTTGGAACGTTGATAATAAAAAGGGAATTATTCTTATAGAAGATGTTAGGTTTTCAGGGGTTTATGACGTAAGAGCTTCAAAGGTATAGAAAAAACAAACTTTGAGGTAGAGAAAGGGGATAAAAAAGAATGAAGATTATTTCAATTGCCAATCAAAAGGGTGGATGTGGGAAAACTACAACAGCTATTAATTTAGCTTCTGCACTTGGCACGAATGGCAAAAAAGTACTATTAATTGACTTGGATCCACAAGCACATGCTACTCTAGGACTGAATGTTGAAAGTCAGGATAGTATCTATAATGTTATATCAAAACTAACTCCGAGAAAATTAAAAATCGAAGATATAATAAAGCCTGTTGAAAATAATTTTGATATAGTTCCTTCAAATATTTTAGTTGGAACACTTGAACAAGAATTGTCTGATGAAATTGGCAGAGAACTTAAATTGTATGAGGTTGTATCTGGTATTAGGGATAAATATGATTATATCCTTATCGATTGTCCTCCTAGTTTAGGCATTCTAACTGTAAACTCTATCCGTGTTAGTGATGAAGTAATGGTTCCAGTTGAAACAAGTAGATTCTCTATGCAGGGTGTGGATCATATTATGGATATCATTAATTTGATCAGAGAACGTTTAAATCATCAAGTGAAATGTAAGATTCTCATCACTATGTTTGATTCAAGATTAAGGCATTCATTCTCAATGTTAGGTGCTTTTAAAGAGAAATTTGGCACATTGCTTTACGATACCATTATTCATGTTAATGTTAAATTAAAAGAGTCAGTAGTTATTGGTAAAACAGTAGCGGCATTTGATAAATATTGTAGGGGGTCAAAGGATTATAATTCTTTAAGTAAAGAACTGATTTTCTTAGATAGTCAAAATGAGGAAATGCAAGCACTGAAGCGAGAGAGGTCAATTTTTAGACCTTTATCTGATAAGATGAAGGAAACTGTAAAAACTGAATCTAAGCAGTTCTGTGTTACCAGGTTTGCTATTGAGGCACCCGAAGCAAGAACAGTATATGTCACTGGAAGTTTTAACGATTGGTCATTGAATGATACTTGTCGTTTAAATCCAAGTAATGGAAAATGGGTTGTAGATATTCCTTTAAACCCTGGAGTTTATGAATATCAATTTATTGTTGATGGCGTTTGGAAGGAAGATCCAGTTAATTGTAGAAAAGAAAGAAACCCATATGGTGATGATAATTCATTAATTGAGGTGACTATTGATCAGGCTTTGAATGTTTGATGTTAAAATTAATGATTTTATTATTATCAATATAATATGAACAAAAAAATTTCAAATGATGATCTTCAAGTAGTTGATGGAAAAATCTTCGCAATGCTCTCCTACCTTTCAATTCTTTGCATAATCCCATTAATCCTAAAAAAAGATAATGAATTTGTTCTTAAGCATGGAAAACAAGGCCTTGTTATCTTTGTTTCTGAGGTTGCTGTTTTTATTCTAAGTTTTATTATTCCATGGATATTTAAGTTAGGCATTTTTCTTTTGTTAATATTGTCTTTTATAGGGATTATTTCTGCTTTACAGGGGAGAATTACAAGGCTTCCTTTTGTTGCAGATATAGCGGATTCAATCATTCTGTAGTTTTTCACAGTAGAGGAAATTGTATAACTTTCATCATGGCAACAAGAACCTGCTAGGAGATAGTCTATAATAAGTTAAGGTATTTTTATGGTTTTAGAAAGCATTTTTGATGCAATAAAAAATTTAATGAGAATGGGTAAGTCTAAGAAGCAAAGAAAGAAAAGTCCTCGCAAAATAGCTAAGAAAAGGTCCGGTAGAAAGAAAGCATCCTTACAGAAAAAGAAAATCCCCAAAAAATCTCCTAAAAAGACATCAAAGAAAGAATCTACAGTAAAGAAGAAAATCGCTATAAAAAAGAAACCAATCATAAAGAAGAAAAATATTGCTGCTAAAAATTTGAAGTCAGTAGCGAAAAAAAAGACTGCTTCGAAGAAAAAGGTCCCTTTAAAAGTAAAAAATAAGCCAATTGTGGTCAAGAAGCTGGCCAATAGCAAAAAAGTTACACAAGAAGAAAAAGGTGTGTTAGTAGGAGAAATTACCCATTTTTTCTCACGTATAAGCGTTATTGTAGTGAAAATAGTTAACGGTAAGTTGTCTGTTGGTGATGAAATAATGATAAAGGGGAAAGGAACGAATTTTGCACAAAAAGTTGATTCCCTGCAGATAGAGAGTAATGATGTTAAAGTTGCAAAAAAAGGGCAGCTTGTTGGTCTACAAGTTAAAAAAATAGCCAAGGTTGGAGACAGAATATTCAAGTTGTAAAAGTATTTTAAATAATACTATTCTTAGTAAGGGTTGCTGTACAAACATTATTAGTTATGGTATATTTTGAGTAGATTAAAGTTAGTGCTAAATTTATAATAATGTGATTATTCTAGAAGTTAGGAAATATAATGCTAAAAGCAATAAGAACAAGAAGAAAAAAATCTCGTCAATCAGGTCAAAATGCTGTTGAATATATGCTTGTGCTTTGTATTGTTATCATTTCTCTTCTGGCTGTTGCAGGTCCTGGAGGACCTTTCTTCCGTTCGCTGAATTATACTTTGTTTACTTCTGGGAATGTGATCGAGCAGATGGCGCATAATATTTATTACAATGTTTATTCAGAGACCGGAACTTTAACAGTCGAGCCATAATTTAATATATCAATGATAAAACTTAAAAAAAAAGAAAAAGACCTGACTCGCAGGTATTTAATTTGGTGTTATAAAACAACAAAGGAATCATTGGACAGGATTGAAAGATATTATACTCAGATCCCTGTGGATCAGTATCTTTTAAAACAATTGATGGGCTCGAAGGATTTCAAGAGTTCTAAAACTAATAAAAAATACAAGAATCTTGTTAATGATTTTGAGCAATATATAGATGTCAAAAAGAAGAATGTTGATGCGAAGAAGTTTGAAGATTTGAATTGTAAAAAATTAGACCCGGAATATCAGTATCTTAAAGAAAGATTCGCTGCAATTGAAAAAGCTATTGCTCATTTTCTTGGAAAAAAAGAACTAGAGACAATTAATAGCCTTTATGAAGCTGAGATGACTGATAGAATTTTAAATGCTAGAGAACATTTATAGCTGTCTTAATGTGCGGTCTTATATGCTTAGTGAAAAAATAAAAGCTGCCTTTTTGTAAGGTAGCTTTTGTTTTTAGAGCGTTACACGTGAAATTAAAGGTTTTTATCTTCTATTAAAATCACGCATTCTATCTTCTTGTTGTTCTCTAAGTCTTCTTTCACGTTCTTTAAGGTCGAGAATCTTTTGTTTTTGTTCGCTAATTTTTCTGTTTTCCTCAACTTTTTCAGTTTTGGGAGCAGAATTTAAAGTTCTTTTGATGATTTTTATGACACCAAAAGCGAGTGAACCAAAAACAACGATTCCAAGAACCAAATAAATTATTCCATCATTATCTTTCATAACAATTTAATTATAAATGCTAATGATTGATACGGCAAATAAATTGTTACAAAAGATTTTATTGGAAGAATAGCTCTCGGGTTGTTATAATGGTTCAAAATAAATCGTTACTACAGAATTAAATTTTTTAGCAACATGGAATAATATTAATAGGAGAAATGAAACATGCCAAATCTATCTGATTACAAAACAGAGTGGGAAAAAACAAAGAAGCAGCTTGTTCAATTTAGTAAAGAGGCTTTAGAAGTTGCCAAAAAAGGTGAACAAGAGCTTATAAAACTTTCAAAGAGAAGCAAGTTACATGTTGATTCAACAGCTATTAGTTTGCAGAAGGAAAAATTGTATTATTTTATTGGCAAAGAATATGTAAAAACAAATGACACGACACCAAAAAGTACAAAATTAAAGAAACTAGTAGCTGAGTTAAGGGCTGCTGAAAAACAACAAAAAGCTTTGCAAGTAAAAATCAAAAAGACAAACAATAGTGAAAAATAACAGAATTTTATTTATATTGGTATATTCCTGTATTTTTCTATTATTCTGCTTTGAGAATCCCGCTTATTCTAAAGATAAAGTGGATTTGACAATTTATAGTAATGGTAAAAAATTTGGTTCCCTTCATGATTATAAATTGACAATGTTGAAACAAAAAATCCTAGATTCAATTCCACTTGGAAAAGAAGATCAGTTTGAGGGATTTCTTAATAATTTTTCAAATATTCTTTCGAATGAGACTAGTAAAGAATATAGCGAAAGCGATTTGAAACTTTTGTTTCAGGAAATATATA
>JAHJCZ010000037.1 GCA_018812705.1 Candidatus Omnitrophota bacterium | reverse complement strand
CCATAACAACAAAATCAATAGTATGATTCTTTTCTAAAGTCTCTTTACCGAAAAAAGAATACCAAAGCCCTCCTACTACAATCTTGCTTTCAGGAAGTATTTTCTTAATTTCACGAGCAGAATCATTAAAATATTTCTGAACAGCAAAACCACCATATGAATGAAGAATATCCCCCAAGACAATAACTTGAGGATTTTTCACCTTTATTATTTCCAGCATCTTATCTAAAGGGATATTCAAAGCCTTGCAATCCAGCACTTCTGGCTCAATTGTCCCTTTTTCTCTGGCATAAGCTGCCCAATGGGCATGCATTTGATTTGGGGCCACATGATGCCCGTGTGTTGCCCAAGAACCTAATTGTGGTGTAACAAATAAAACTTTCACTAAAGCCTCCTATCCTAAATCAAAATAATTATTATTAATTGTCTCTGTAAAGAATCCCTTTAGACCAGATATCCATAACCGATTCTAAGGCTGACTTAAAGGAAACTCCTTCTTGTTCGAGTACTTCCGGAGATATAATGCTATTAATTGCGCCAAGGTAAGCCCTTGCCGCAAGAGTTGGATTAACCTTTCGAAATTCCTTTTTCTTAATACCTTTCTTGATAAGATTCTCAATTTCCAATATCTTCTCGGTGCGATAATTCACGAAATTTTGCCATAGTTGAGGAAGCTCAAATTGAATATCTTTTAAAAAATGCTCGAACCACGGAGCCAATTCCTTTTGCAAATAAAAAGTATTTTTAGAAAGGATCTCTAAGGGGTCATCACAGTTTTTTTCAACTTCAAGCTGATACGTATTAATTTTGTTCTTCAGCCTGTTCAAGAGACTTTCAGCAATCTCAATCTTACTTTTGAATTCTTTATAAATGGTATTCTTGCTCATCCTTAAGTCACCAGAAATTTCATCCATTGTGACTTTGCGATAACCAAATTTAATCATTCTTTTCTCTGCTACGTTTAAAATCTTATCCTGATTTAGATTTTCCATGGACACCTCTCAATGATTGCAAAATACTATATTAGTATTCTTAGTATTCTACAAGAAAACTATACTCTGTCAAATAAAATATTTAATTTTACTATCTGACAACTTAACTAAGATTTATTCTTTTCTTTATTTTTCGATGGAAGGTTACTCGAATTATATTTTAGGCAGTCTTTTAAGTCATATGGATTCCCAGGCGCTTGGGATTTAGTAAAAATACACACAGGACAATTACAATCATACCCAGGCCCAACGGAATTAAGATTCTTCTTTTTATTATTGCTCTTAGGATCTTGGTTCATTTTTATTACTTACTGACAACTTTACTTTACTCAAATGATATAAAAAGCATCAGTCATCATTACCTTTTTGTCTTCAGTATATTGAGGCACTATATTTTATTTATGATTTAATTTTACCTATCTGCTTTTTTAACAAATAACAAAGGAAATACGATATCGCTAAAACAACAAGGAAGCCAAACGGCAACAAATAAAAAAACAAAGATAACAATGTATTCAAACCAATACAACGGTTTACCAACTGCCATCATTATATGAAAAAGTGATGCCCAAGTGCTTATTAACACATGCCCGGCATGCGGGAACTTAGTTGAAGGCCAAAAATATGCGATAATTATCCCTAATATGGCCAACGGATTAATAAGCCACCATTTTTCGATAAAACCTATATGACTTCCTCGGTTCGGCATATTCAGCAAACTTTCTCCTATATATGGGATCACCGAATCACTGAGAGTAGCGATACCCACTGATCCCACATATCCCACAATTAATAAAATCCACAGATTGCATTTACCCTTTAAACATTTGCTTCCAAAATGTTCACATGTATGCAACTTATACATAGATGCGGTAACGAGGGCACTGAGAATAACATGTGTTGGATGAAGAATATAAAATATCGTATGGGAAAGCTCCGAAGGCGTTTTTTGGAAGAAAACAATAATTAAAATACCGCTAATAGCTCCAAAACCGGTATAAGGAGCATGGGTACGTAATTCTTTAACAATTTTTTGGAACATAATAGGTCCTTAGATTTTTAATATTTTAACCAATAATCTGCTATAGCCTTATAAAGCGTGCTTACAGACAATATCGCGCAATGGCAATGATCTTTAGGCAGATATCTTAATTCTTTGATAATTCTTCCTGGTGAAATTTGTAATACTTCTTCTATTGTTTTTCCAAAGGCTAAATGAGACGCCATGGTTCCGCATGCATAGGTAAAAAAACAACCACTTGTATGAAATTTTATATCCTGGAGAACATCTTTCTTGATTGTTAGATAAAACTCCATTTCATCACCACATGGCCCTTTAATATGAGCCGACCCATCAGGGTCATTCATTCTTCCGATATATTTTTTTTGAGTTATCAATTTTATAATATATTGAGGAATCTCATTACTGTTTTGGGCATCAATTGCTTCCATTTGTCGTTCTTTTTCAATCAATTCATCTAACGAGAAATCAGAAATAATAGAAAATCCCGCACCTTTAATCCTTTCATACGTTTCTAACTTAGATTCTCCACTCGTATTTAAATAGCCGTTAATAAACAATGAATTTGCCGGATAAAATGCTAAAGATTGCATATCCTTTAAATAAATCTCGCGCCCAGCAGCTAGACGTATTTCAGTTTCAGGATTCATTAATCTAAACAGGCAAAGAACTCTTAAACAATATTCCGGTGTTAACTCCGGCTTTATTTTTAATGATGCACCTTCAATTGGAAT
>JAHJCZ010000036.1 GCA_018812705.1 Candidatus Omnitrophota bacterium | reverse complement strand
CTTCTCCGGTATGTGATTCAGATTTTACAACACTGAATAGTAACCCAAATATAGTGTTTCGAAATAGAAAAGTGAAACCTGCAATAAATGCAACTATAGGCAAAATGAAGATCTTTACTGGGGTCAATACATTTGACAAAGAATATTTCGTTTTGGGGGAAATGTTAGATTTAGGCGTATTAATTAAAAAATACTCAATGAACAACATGTTAAAAGGTATCGTGATCGATATCTCTTTTGATAACATGGCAAAAATTGCGAATAGCAGTGAAGATAAATATAGCGTAATTGATATACTTCGTCGATCCTTCAGTACCCTCCCTTTAAGATAGAAGCACATAGACCCTATATAAAAAAGGGTTGCCATTGAAGCAAACCTTTGAGTTATGTATGTAACAGCCTGCGTCTGTATTGGATGGGATAAGAACAATACTGCAGATAAGAATGAAACAGCATGCTTATGTTTTGAAAAGGCTTCATTTTTAAAAATTGGCAGCGATACAATTAAACATGAAAACCACCAAACAAAAGTCGTAGTTATAATATGTACAATAAAATTGAATAGGTGATAACCAAAAACATTAAGCTGATTAAAATGATAATTCAAGGCAAAAGAGTAGATCGGAAGCAATCTTGTTCTCGGGAAGGCTTCCCTTTCCCAGAAATTATTTATTCTGGAGAAATCGGTAATGTAATTATTATTTAAAACAAATTCCAGATCATCGAATACAAACTCACCATTGAATGAGCTTGAATATATGATCAGGCCTAATCCGCAAAGAACCAAAAAAAGCATTGATATGAGCTTAAAAGGTGTTTTTGTGGATATAGTTTGAATTTGCTTCTTTGGCATTTTATTTTTCGAGACAGTTTTTAAAACTTTGAATAATGAAATCTACTTCTTGTTTTAATAAAGAAGGATATATCGGTAAGGATACTGTGTTCTTATAAAGCTCTTGGGAATTTGGAAAACGTTTTGGATCCATATTCATTTGCTTGTGTAAAGGCTCAAATATTGGACAGGCACAATGGATTCCTTTTTTATTCAGTGTTCTTATTGTCGCGGCAGATGATTTGCCAAGATTAACAATATACCTATAAAATATATGTTCTTTTCTGGGTAAAGCTGTTGGTATCTGTACATTGTAGTTTGAAAAAGCTTCATTAAAAATTTTAGCAATAGATTTTCGTTTATTAATTAACTCAGGAAGCTTTTCCATTTGAGATAAGCCAAGGGCGGCTTCCACATCAGTCATTTTATAGTTAAATCCCAATTTACAAAATTTCTTTTTGTCGTATTCGCGAAGATCATAGATCTTGTTCAATAATTTTGTGTTGTTTGAGGCGACCATTCCTCCCTCTCCAGTTGCAATTACCTTCGTTGCGTAAAAAGAGAAAACACTAATTGCACCAAAACTGCCGACTTTCTGTTTATTGTATTCTGCACCTAATGATTGAGCGCAATCCTCAATAATTGGAATGCCCAAAGCAACGAAGTCTTTTATGTCAGCCGGTAATCCAAACATGTGAGGAACCATGATAGCTTTAGTTTTTTTAGTAATACTGTTTTTTACTGATTCTATAGATAAATTAAAATCATGATTGTTGACATCAGCAAGAATTGGTTTTGCTCCAGTATAAAGGACAGCATTTAGAAGAGCGCTACATACGAAAGAAGGAATGATAACTTCATCGCCCTTTTGTGCTCCTAATGCCAATAGTGATAAATGAATTGCGGAAGTTCCTGAGTTTAACGCAACGGAACCTTTTACGTTATGATATTTAGAGAAAATCCTCTCAAAGTTATCTACGACAGGTCCCTGAGTAATATGTTGAGACCTAAGAACTTTTATGACTGATGAAATGTCCTTTGAACTTATCGTAGGTCTAGAATGTGGTATATTGAATTTCATGATCGTTAAGCAATTAGTCCAATAGTTTAATGTATCTTAGAGGCATAAATCCTTCAGCAAAATTTATCTTTGCTTGAAAGCCTCTAAATCTTGCTACGGCTTTTATGTTTTCAAGCATTGTAGGCTCATCAGATGTATTTTTCCCTAACTGGGATTTAAATGTTCTCATTAATTTAAATTTATCGTTCAGTACATCTCCAATATCAACAAAGATATTAGGTTCAAAATTTTGAGAGGTGTAATCTTCGTAAAAAAGTACTCTTTTGCAATATCTAGTTGCAGATATTACACACTGCGCTAGGGCTCTATGATCTTGGTGAGAATCATCGAAATAATTGACATAAATCTCATCAGGGTTAATTCTTTTCACGATACTTTCAATATATTCAACATTTTCATTTGTCACGTCAAATTCAGTATCATTCCAATTGCCCCAAATCAATTCCTTAACTCCTAAAATTTTACTGGCCTCTATCTGTTCAAGTTTTCTGATCGAGCAATCCCCTCCCTTGGAACCGTCACTAAGCACAAGTAAATAAACATTGTCACCGGATTTTGCGTATTTCAACAAAGTTCCGGCACAACCCAATTCAATATCATCTGGGTGAGCACCAATGGCTAATATGTTCATAATCGTATCTCCTATAATTTTGCTAAGGGCTTTTTTTAATAGTTTATTTAAAAAGTTTAGGGTTCTGAGAAACCCAATTATAAAGTTTTGCGACCCCTTCACGAGGTGATACAGACGGTTCCCATTTCAAGAGTTTCTTAACTTTGGATATATCCGAAACGTAAACTTTTTGATCGAATTTTCTCCAATCCGCATAGTTTATTTTAACTATTTTACCAGAAATATCTTCTAAAAAATTTGTTAATTCTAGAAGCGAAAGAGTGTTCTTTGTTCCTCCCCCCATGTTAAAGACTTCACTTTTATGCTCACTTTTTATAAAGGAGTCAAAAGCTTTTGCAAGGTCTTCAACCCAAAGAATATCGCGTATTTGTTTTCCGTCCCCATAAATTGTGATCGGTTTTCCCAGAAAATACCTTATTGCAAGCCATGCTAGCCAGCCCTGGTCTTCAAATCCAAATTGACGTGTTCCATATATACAGCTCATTCTAAAAACTCCTGTTTTAAGACCATAAGCATGTGCATAGTCTTGAGCATATAGATCGCCAGATAGTTTTGATACACCATATGGAGTGTGTCCGGTAAGGTCAATGCTAAAATTTTCGTTTATACCTTGTGAGCATTTGAAATCATATCGCATTTTGCTCTTTTTGATCGGAACTTTGTTAACATTGTCTCCATAAACTTTATTCGTAGAGGTGTATATAAATATGCCTTTCTTATTTGCCTTGCGCAAAGCTTCAAGGACCGAAATTGTGCCATTAGCGTTTATTGTGCAGTCTTCAAGAGGATTTTCTAAAGAATATCTCACGCCAGGCTGTCCTGCAGCATGAATAACTGCATCCGGCTTTTCATCCTTAAATATTCTGGCCATTGCAGCACTATCCCTCACATCTTTTTTTATCAATTTTATATTTTTAATGGTTTTTAAGTAATGCCAATTATATTCAACTGACTTAGTATCAGAACCAAAAATTTTTGAACGCATTAAATTATCAATGATCGTGACTTTATGTTTGTTCTTTACGAAATATTCAGCACAATGAGAACCTACCATTCCTGCGCCACCGGTAATTAGTATTTTCATCCTTATCTCCAAAAATGCATTAAATTGTTATTATATCTTTGCTTTTTTCGCCGCAGTTGAAAATTAAATCAACTATG
>JAHJCZ010000035.1 GCA_018812705.1 Candidatus Omnitrophota bacterium | reverse complement strand
TAGATAAGCAATATCATAAAAACTTCTATAATCGGCCTTTCCCAGGAAAAACATTAAAACCACCCCAATACAAGCACATATCAACTGATCATAAAATATTTTCTGAGGAACTCTAACATTTTGAAATGAAGCACTATATAAAGCTACTAATCCAATAACTATAATAGCTATAGTGTATATCCAAATTTTCTTCTCTAAGTCTCTTCTCATAATTAATTATAATAAATCGTCTTTTTGCATAAGCAATAGTAATTGCCTTGTGATCAAAGTTGAATTCTGACTTGATCCCCCATGTTCAAGAAAAACACAGAAAGATAATTTCCTTTTTTCACCGATAACATAACCGATAAACCAGGCATGGTGCTCTTTATTTCTTGAAGATTGAGCTGTTCCAGTTTTACCAGCAACATACAAACCCTCTATATCTAAAACGTGAGCAGTTCCTGAATATTCTGAAACTGCAGCACGCAAACCTTTTTTTACTTCGCCAAATACACTATCATCAATCTTTACTTCCCTTTTAAAAGAATAGGTCTCCACCGGGTCCGACCCGATCAGCTTAATAACATGGGGTTGCACTTCACTGCCATCATTAGCAACTGTTGCCATCATTTTAACAAGCTGAAGAGGTGAAGTTAAAGTATCGCCTTGTCCTATCGAAAAATTCAATGTATCCCCAGTATACCACTTCCTTTTTCCAAATAATATACCCTGCCTACGACTTGGAACATAACCCGACTTTTCAAAAGGAAGATCAATGTGCGTAGGTTCTCCAAGCCCCAAAGCTCTTGCCCATTGATTCATTCTGTCTGCACCTACCAAAAGTCCTAGATTGTAATAATAAACATTACAAGAATGTGCTAATGATTGAACCAAGTTTTGCATTCCATGGACATGAGTACACCCAAACTTCATTCCCGCTAATTCATAAGACCCTTTACAATCAAATGTAGTATGCTTTGTCATTTTTTTGCTGGCCAATCCACTCACAGCAACGACAACTTTAAATACAGAACCTGGGGGGAACACTCCAGACACGGCCCGATTAAGCAACGGTGAGTTCAGATCAGAGAACAACTGCGGCATCATTTTTCTTTTTCTGCTGTCACTAAAAATATTAGGATCATAAGAAGGTGTACTTACCATCGAGAGTATTTCTCCGTTCTCATTATCCATAACAATTATGACACCATTTTTTCCTTCAAGAAGCTGAGAAGACATCAGCTGAAGATCATTATCAATGGTCAAAGTGATATCTTGACCTTTTGTTGGCTGTTTTATGCTTAACAATCTAACTTGTTTACCTTGACTGTTAACTTCGATCTGCAAACCACCTTCTTGGCCCTTTAAGTACGAATCATAATATTCCTCCACTCCCGAGTAACCCATTGTACTTCTAAAAGAATAACCGTACTCTTTAAACCTTTCGATCCTAGAACGGTTCACTTTATCAACATAACCTAAAATATGCGCGCCAACTTTGTCAAATGGATAAATCCTTTTATAGCTTTCCTGGACAAATAAACTTGGGAACAAATATTTATTTTCCTCAATAACTATTGCTTGCATTCTATCGATATCCTTTGCAACTATAACAGGTGCAAAAGGAGCAATCTTATTTCTTCTATATATATCAATTAATTTTTCCTTATCGACATTTAAAGCCTTGCTTAAAAACTCAAATAAATCTTTTATATTCTTTATTTCCTGAGGAGTGATCATAACATCATAGGAAATGCGATTGTCTGCTAGGACCTTTCCGTTTCTATCCTTAATGTTCCCTCTCCAACCTTCTAAGTGAACAATGCGGATCCTGTTGTTCACGCTTAAGTCATAATAGTATTGCCCGCGAATTGCTTGAACATAAAACAATCCACAAATTATAATGATGAAAGAAATTACAAAAATTATACGGATAATCTTAATACGCATTTTTTTAAATTATGAAAAACTGTTGCGGAAACAATTAGTGTTGTTGTTAATTCAGGGAATAGAACATATTTAACCGATTCAAGAACATTAACTGCACCAAATTTTATTAACAATACATAATTCACTATCACATTAATCAAAACAATACAAAAAACTAAAAGCAGCCTTGAACTTTTCGATCCAGCATGATAAATATACCTTTTTAAAAATGTTACCATATATGCGCACACAACATATGAAACCAAATTAATACCAAAGACACTTGCACAGAAGCTGTCCTTCAAAAGACCAGCACATACTGCAGTGAAAATACTATATCTTATTCCCAAATAGAGATTGAAAAAAATGACAAGCAATAAGAGCAGATTTGGCATAAACCAACGTCCAACAATATTAAAAATAAGAAATTCCAGAAGAAAACAAAGGAAAGTCAACACAATTATGATTAATGCTTTTTTCATTATTTTTTTTGAACTATCTCGATAATACTAATGCATAATAACAATCACTTCTTCGATCTGAGAGAATGATACTGCAGGCTTAATAAAACATTCTAATGACGGACTTTTTTGATCTTCGTTAATCTGTATTATTTCACCAATAAACAATCCTTCAGGAAAGGAAGAACTCAGTTTTGAAGTAATAACCTTGTCACCTACTCTAATATCAGCATTTGAGTTGATATAACTCAACCTACATACACCTTGCAAAGTTCCTGAGATCAATCCATTTTCACGAGGCCTTTTTATCAATGCAGCAACACTAAAATTTGGATCTGTTAACAAAACAACATTGCTAGTATCTTTATCTATCTCTGCAATTTTCCCAACAACTCCAGAAGCATTGACAACAGGCATTCCCAATTGAATTCCATCCTTTTCGCCTTTATCAATTATCATCGAAGAGTTCCAATATGATGGATTTCTCCCAATAACCCTTGCAGCAACCGATGAGTAAACAACCCTTCTCTTAAAATCCAGAAGCTTTTCAAGTCGCGAATTTTCTTTAATTACCTCTTCAAGGCCGATCATCCTTGCTTTTAAAACATCCACTTCTTTCCTTAAGCGGACATATTCACTATGAGTTCGATTATAATAGAGTATTTTCTTTGATTCTTTTAAAGGAAAAGACAATAATTTGATGGGTACTGCGGTAATTTTAACAATAATAAATTTTATTGAAGAAAATGAATTAGAGCGAACGAAGAATAGATAAAAAGATATTATAAGGATAAAGAAATAAACTAAACTCTTTTGGTTATTTTTATGCACATCTTATAATCGGAAGACAGACAACTTTTTAAGAAGAATCGACTAAGCGTTTTAATATTTAAAAAGAAATCTGCCTGCGACCCTTGATTAAAAATCTAATTTTGTAGGAACAACTATTCTTCGTCTTAAACGAGCAGGCATATTTAGCATCTGACCTGCACCAAGAACTACTGCAGTTAATGGGTCTTCTGCTATATGAACAGGGAGACCTGTTTCCTCAGCGATTCTCTTATCTAACCCTCTCAACAAAGAACCTCCGCCCGCCATAACAATACCTCTATCAATAAGGTCTGCTGCTAGTTCCGGAGGAGTATGCTCTAAGGTAGATTTTGATGCATCAACAATAGCTTGAACAGGATCAAAAAGTGCTTCCCGTATTTCTACAGATGTAACAGAAATGGTTTTAGGTAAACCAGAAATAAGATCACGCCCTCGTACATCCATATTCAACTCTTCTTCTAGAGGATATGCAGAACCAATTCGTATCTTGATCGTTTCTGCGGTTCTTTCACCTATCATTAAGTTATACGTTTTTCTTAAATATTCAATAATGGCATCGTCCATTTCATCACCAGCAATGCGGATAGATTTTGCATAAACCATGCCCCCTAAGGAAATAACAGCAAACTCAGTAGTACCCCCGCCAACATCAACGATCATATTACCTGCAGCTTCTTCAACAGGAAGACCCACTCCAATAGCCGCAGCTTTTGGTTCCTCTATAAGCTCAACAGAACGAGCTCCTGCTCGCTCAGCTGAATCCCTTACTGCTCGTTTCTCAACAGCTGTAATTCCTGATGGAATAGCAATAACCATCGCAGGTCTAACTAAAACTTTTCGTTTATGAACTTTCTTAATAAAATATTTCAACATAGCTTCAGTTATTTCAAAATCAGAAATAACACCATCTTTCATCGGCCGTATAGCAATAATATTGCCCGGTGTTCGACCTAACATTTTTTTAGCCTCTTCACCCACAGCAATGACTCGATTTGTATCTTTTTCAATAGCAACTACGGAAGGTTCACAAAGAACAACCCCTTCTCCCTTGACATAAACCAATGTAGTCGCTGTTCCTAAATCGATACCAATATCATTGGAAAAAAGACCCAAGACATAATTGAAAAGTTTTTTTACAATTTTAGTGATTTTATGTAACATGATTGTTCCCTTTAAGATAAGAACCAGTTGAAATCAAAAGTGGTTGATTGGACTAATATTATTATTAGATATTTGAATAATGATATATTAAAAGAAAATAACTGTCAAATGATTTCTAGAAGGCATTATTAGAACAATTTTATTCGAGGGGAAATAGTGTTCAATGCTGTAAGTAATTAAATTGAAATACTTTAGACATGCTAATAATTAAAAAGTTTTTTTCTGCCAAATTGCTTTAATCCTCTTTGATCTCTTACAATATTTATAGCATTTACAATCTTTTGCTTTACTTTCGTTGTGAGACGTCTTCCTGATCTTGCTTTTTTTACCATTTTATGTGTTATATTTTCATCTGAAGCCCTAACAAGATCCGTATTCTTCAACTCCATTTTTTCCATAATACTATCTAATGGCTGAATACCAAACTCAAATATCGTGTTTTTTTGATTTTCCATGTTTATTTTTTATATCCTTTTATCAATGCTGTGGAACCAGCGCCACAACTAATAATTGAGCGCATCGCTTCTTCAACTGAAACATCAACTTTATGAACATATTTTTTATTCAGATGAAAAATCTGACCAGAAGTAGGATTTGGACCCGTAGGAACAAAAACAGTGAAACTTCCATCTTCATGCTCATCTGTTATAAAACTAGTAACTAAAGTATCATTACAAAAGACCTGTGCTAGCGCAACTCCAGCGAAAGGCGCCTTATCTCGACCTAAGATCTGGAGAATAGTTTCTTTAATAAGATTATAACCCGGGGCACTTTTTAAGATCGTACTCTCTATACCGTGAAAAATAAACTTGCCAAAACGTGTCCTTATTAAAAACCCTATTATAAAACAAGCTAAAACAATGATCCCTATTACAACAATATCAGCAGTTATCTCCCTAAGATCAGATTTAATTAACAGAAGATTTGTTAAAGGCTGTATTAGGTTAGTAATAAAGCGAAACAACCAGGCGAACCCTGCCAATATCAATACTGTTGGCAAAACAGCGATAATACCACCAATTAATGTTGTAATAAAAAAGCTTTTAAGTCGATCCATAAAAATTTCCTTTTTTCAGCATGGTTTACTTAGGACTTTTTGTAAATTTTGCACCAAGCGATTTAATATCTGTTAAGAATTTTGGATATGATTTACTACAGCATTCCATATTTTTTACACAAACACCTAATTTCAAACCGAGAACAGAAAAAGACATTGCCAATCTATGATCATTGTGAGGATCCAATAAACAATCCTTCTTATACTCATCCTGTGGATATATAATTAGTTCATCATTCTTTTCTTCAACTTTAGCGCCGATCTTCAGCAACTCTTTTCTTAAATCACTAATTCTGTCAGACTCTTTTACTCTGGCATGTTTAATGCCATATAACCTTGTTCTGCCTTTAGCAAAAAGGGCTAATATTGACATGATCGGAACTAGATCTGGACAATCCTTTAAATTAAAATCACCACCCTTTAGCACAAATGGTCCTTTTATTTTAATATATTTAGAAGTCTTAACGAATTCAGCACCCATGCGTTTTATCAGAGGAATGATCTGTCCATCAGCTTGTATAAGCTCGTCACAAAAAGCTCCTTGAAGAGCTACATTTGAATCAATTAGGACAGCTGCTGCCATAACAAAAGCAGCCAACCCATAATCAGATGGCACCAAGAAATCATTAAGGCCTTTAAACTTCTGATTCCCTGGAATTATATATTTTCTGTTATTATCTTTTACAATTTTAATTCCACACTTTTTAAGCACCTGCATTGTCATAGTAATATAATCAGAAGACACTATCTTTTTACCTTTTAATGATAAAGTCGTATCTTCCAGCAATCTAGGACATGCAATAATAAGGGCTGAAATAAATTGAGAACTTAAACTAGCATCAATATTAATTCTTCCAGTATGAATATAACCATTCCTAATTCTTATCGGAATACTTTCGTTGTTGCTCTTTCCTCTTATATTTGCGCCCATATCTCTTAAAACCTGCGTTAAGTACATATTGGGGCGTCCTTGCAATGTGCCTTTACCTTCAATAAAAACACTATCACCTCTAAAAGAAGCCAATGGTAAGAGAAAACGTAATGCTGTTCCAGATTCCCCCACATCTATCTTAGGCGGCAATCTCTTGTTTATGTCGGCGGAGACTTGCCAAGAATTATCATCAACTCTAACAATTCTAGAACCAAGTGCTTTTGCAACTCGCATAGAAACTTTTGCATCATCGCAATCAGAAGAATTAACAATTGTCGACACACCGCCACATGCTGCAATAATAAATGCGCGAATAGAATATGACTTTGAAGCTGGAAGTGTAATTTGTCCTTTTAGCTTTTGGGAAGGAATTACTTTAACTATCATTATTTTACAACTACCTGATCATTTTTACGTACTAACCGACTAGAAAATGGGGGCAAAAGGTCCGCAGCTGCCATCTCTGGCTGAATTCTAGAAACTTTTATATCTCCAAGATAGTCTTTACCCCTGTAAACAGACATAACGCTACCCATAAGAACACCATCTTTTTCGCCAAGATTTATAATAACAAAACCTGTTTCTTTATCCACGCTTAGTATTCGTCCTTCTGGAACTTCAATAGGAATAACTACGATCTTTTCAAGATCAACTTCCTCATCTTCAACTTCAGACTCTTTTAAAACTGCAGGCACGATCTGGGAAGGCTTTACGATCTCAGGAACTACTGGCTTAGGGACCACCTTATTCTGCTCTAACTGAACGATAGTTACTTCTAATTCTTTAGCCTTTTGCTCAAACTTACTGATCTTTTCTTTTAATCCTTCTTTCAAACTTATCTCTAGCTTCAGCTTCTCTTCTAACTGGACAACTTTTTCTTTAAAATTGCCTATTTGAGCATTTAATTCTTTTTGAATAGCAATTTTATCTTCTTTTCCTTTGGCTAACTCATCTTTCAATACATTTCTCTCTAATTTTATTTCCTCTCTAAGCCCTTCTTCCAATTCTAACTCATCCAATAAACTATTTATTCTTTCATCTGCTTCTTTATTTTTTTCTTCTAACAAAAGGGTTTGCTTTTTAACCTTCACCAACTCAGCCTCCAACCCAACACCTTTAGCAACGCTTTGTTTAAGCTGAGTTTCAGCATACTCTCGCTTCTCAATTTCTTTTTGAAAAAAGAACATAGAAATTGCCGTCAAAGAAACAAGCAGTATTGCCATTATGACAAGAAATATTGTTAATACTTTCCCTTTAGAGTTCATTATTTCACTAGTAATATTAATTGTTAACAAGCCTTATAATCATTATATTTAAAAAAACAAACAAGTAAAGCCACTTTTCAATGATATTTAATTTAAATAATTGAAAAACATGCTTTAAAGACCGACTTTTTTTAAAAATTCATTCGGAGGCATCGAAGAAAACTTTACGAATTCTTTTGTTCTTGGATGCTTAAAACCTATTGATTGAGCATGAAGTGCCAACCTTGGAAAACTATTTTTGTTGCCATATTTATCGTCACCCAAGATCGGATGCCCTAAAAATTTCATATGAACCCTTAACTGATGAGTTCTGCCAGTCTTTGGAAACAAGTTTACCAGAGTCACTCCTTTATGACGCTTTATAACTTTATAACGCGTTACTGCCTCCCTTGATTTATCATCATATCTTACGGACCTTTTATCAAAATTCCTCAAACTTCTACCCAAAGAAACATCGACAATTCCTTCATCAAACTCAATTTCTTTTTCCACCAATGCAACATACTGTTTTTCTATAGTATGACGTTGAAACTGCTTTGCTAGCTTGGTATGAGTAATGTTATCTTTAGCAACTAAGATTAAGCCGGAAGTCTCCTTATCCAGCCTATGAACGATCCCTGGACGAATATCAGTATTTACACTTGATAACTCTACTGAATGATGCAACAAAGCATTAACCAATGTGCCTGAATAATTTCCTCTTGCTGGATGAACAACCATTCCACACGGTTTGCTTATAACAAACAAATTTTGGTCTTCATAGAATATCTCTAACGGGATATCTTCAGGCGCAATATGCCGCTCTAATAAAAATCCTTTTGGGATATCAACACAAACATCGTCTCCAGTTGCAACCTTATGATTAACTTTCACAAGATTCTCATTAACTTTGACATTTCCGGATTCAATAAGTTTTTTGATATAATTTCTTGAAGGGATATCCTCTAAAATTGCAGTTAAAAAGACATCTAATCTTGTATGATTGTTTTCTTGGTCAACTTTTATGTATTGCGAAGACATATTATGTTTTAAAATGAATTTTTCCCGCAGCATTCGAGAAATTAAAATTGAGGTTTTTTAAAATAACATTATTTTGTGGAGACTTGAAAACATTTAAATAAAATAACAACAGCACCTATTGTAATAGCACTATCTGCAATATTAAAGACAGGCCAAACACGAAAATCAATGAAATCAACAACATAACCCAATGTTATTCTGTCAATAAGGTTTCCAATTGCCCCTCCAAAAATCAAAGAAAAAGCAACCATATATGACCTGGTCAAAGCTTCATCATTTTTTCTGTAATAGTATATATTAAAAATAAGTAGCGCAAAAGCAATGACTGTCATAATGATCGGGACAGCGCCATGACCCTTTAAAAAGCCAAAAGCAATCCCTGTGTTATGAACCATCGTCATATGCAGAACATTATAAATAATTGGAAGAGATTCTCCAAAGGAAAGCAACTCAGAAAAAAAGGATTTAGTGATACGGTCAAACAAAATAACAGCTATAACAACAATAAAGGAAACAACAATATCAACCTGTGAGCGAGAAATATTCTTCATAAAGAAATAATTAAAATTATTAACGATATTAATGAAAGATTAGAAACTCTAAGATGTTTTTCGGGAAAGCAAAGATTCCCTGCCTACCGGCAGACAGGCTTGGAGAAATATACTTTCATATGCGAAAAAAATACTAAAAGATTATCTTCCTTGCTCTTGTTCTATTTTTTCCTGATATTCAAGACAATATTCCGCATAAGGAATCGCTTTAAGTCTAGCCGGAGAGATCGGTTTTTTCGTTGCTATACAAAGACCAAAGGTTCCATGGTCTATACGAACAAGCGCCTCATCTATCTTCTGCAGTAGTTCTCTGTCTTTTGAAGCTAATCCCAAACTGAATTCTTTATCGTACATGTCAGTTGCAACATCAGCCATATGCAGCACATGACCAGAAACATCTGATGATTCCTCTCCTCCGCCTCCAGATACATTTGACATACTTTTTATATCGGTAACAATCTCTTCCCTCATCTTAATAAGAAGATTCCTGAATGTTTCTATTTTCTTTTTATCCAAAGCCTTATTATTTTGTGGCATTACGTAACCTCCTTTACAATTGATGCACAGCGAGCACAAATTGTTGTATGACCGGAATCACTTCCGACATCTGTTTTAAAGTTCCAGCATCGAGCACATTTTACTCCATCAGCTTTTTCAATGATTATCTCTGTTTTTGAAAATTCGTCACTCAAACCACTTTTAACAACGTCAACCTTATCAACCGCTACATGAGAGACAATAAAAACTGAGGATAACTGCTCTTTGCAATCATTAAAGTAATCAAAAACACTTTGATCTTCTGTTCTCAAAGTGACTTTTGCTTCAAGAGAACTACCTATCTGATCTTCTCTTCGTTTATCTTCAAGTGCTTTTAATACATATGGCCTAATACTTTGAAGCATTTGATATTGTTTTCCAATATCAGCATTATTCCATACATCAGGAAGATCGACCCATTCCAGTAAATGAACACTACTTACCTTCTTGATCGATGCATCCTTTGGCATCACCCCAAAAATCTCCTCAGCTGTAAAACATAATATTGGAGCAATGACACGCACTAAATGATTAAGAATATGATAAAGAACGCTTTGCGCGGATCTTCTATCCCTTGATTTGGATGCCGAAGTATACAGTCTATCTTTTAATATGTCAAGATAAAAACTAGACAGATCCTCATTACAAAAATTATAAACTATCTTATATGCCTTAGCAAATTCATATTCATTATAACTCTTTTTTACCCCATTTATAACTTTAAATAACCCTAATAAAGCCAAT
>JAHJCZ010000034.1 GCA_018812705.1 Candidatus Omnitrophota bacterium | reverse complement strand
GGGAGCCATTTGCATCATAAGGCGTTGTAATTATTAATATATAGTTGCAGCGCCTTTTTTGTTGGTATATTATGAAACGTACAAAAACACTTTAGGGATACAATACTAAATTGTTAAAAACTTAGTATTGTGTTTCTAAAAGTTGGTGTATTATTATTCTGTTGTAAATTTATGTTATTTGTAGGGAGGTATCTTTATTATGAAAAAATTATTTTGCTTATTAGGGTTACATAAACGGGTTGGTTGCAAGTGTTCTATGTGTGGTGAAATTAAACATGATTGGAATGGCTGTAAGTGTTCCATGTGTGGTGAAACTAAACATGAGTGGAATGGGTGTAAATGCTCTGCATGTGGTGAAATTAAACATGAATGGAATGGTTGTAAGTGTTCAGTATGTGGTAAGGATAAGCCTCATAATTGGAATGGTTGTAGTTGTTCTGTTTGTGGAGAGCTTGCAGAAAACAAAGTTGCTCCAAGATGGCATCGGTCTCACCGCTGGGATAACGGAGTTTGTGAATTTTGTGGTGCAAAAGAAGAAGTTTATCTGCCTAAATGTCCAGAATGTGGAGAAGCTACATCTATTTGTCATACACATAAAATTAAAATAACTTGCGTAAGATGTAAAGCAAAACTGATCTTTGATGAAGATATTCCTGTTCTAGTAAAAGACTATGAGCAGAAATGCGAAGCAGAAAAAAAGGAATGCGAGGCAAAAGGTTCTTCTTTCATGGAAAGTCTAAGTTATGATCCTTATGAAATTTTTGATAAAATTGATATTAAGGATGACTCTCAGTTGAGAAATATTGAAGAAGAGTATCATAATATACCAGCAAGCCGTGTACATGAAAGGCTTGAGGTAGCTCTTTCTTTTACAAGGCATCCTGATTTTATTAAGGCATTTCATTCTCTTAGCGAAGATCAATGTATAAGCAATGAATTAAAATCTATGTTAAAAGAAAATGTTACGCTTCTAGGATTAGATAGTGTAGCACATCAAGTTTGGAGTTATTTTGAAGCATATTTTACATATGGGTCAATAGTAGTGCCTAGTGTAATAGCTGAAGGAAAAAGTGTAGACCTTGTATTTACAGTGTGGAATTTTCCTTCAGATGTTTTGAGTAAATGGTTTGTTGAAAGATATGATGGTTATTTGAATTTTTTAGAGTTTGTAAAAAGACATACTAGCCTAAGATCAGAAATAAAAGGTTTTTTTCATCTTGTATACATTGTTAAAGAAGCTAAGATGCACTTATCATTTGTTCCGCGAAAATCAGATATGATTCTTGCTGAAGAATTGCTATCGGAAAAAGGAGAACTATAAAATAGGGGGACAGGTTCTTATTATTCCTATTTATTACAGTCAAGCTACAACTTGGTTTGTATTCAAATGCATTAAAAAGTTGCAAAACTCGTCCACGCGGGGGAGTAATTTGCATCATAAGGCGTTGTAACTATTATTATATAGTTGCAGCGCCTTTTTTTTGGTATATAATTAAATATTACCAATTATTAAAATAAGGTGTTGACCTTTATTATTGGAGGTGATTTTCATGAATAATAGATTTAAAAAGATTTTTAATTCTTATTTAATGAGTTGGTGGATACCATTAATTCTTCTGTATTTCTTTTTCCAAATCAATAGCTTATTCAATTCTTTTCTTATTCAGAATCATCCATACACAAATAATATTTCTTTGCTAACCATTAAGTATGTTTTTCTGGGTTTTGTTGTTGTTGCTTATTTCAATATTCTAATAGCAGGTTTCGTTCAATTAAAGAGTAGCAAAGTTGTAAGAGGACTTTTGAACATAATTGTTTTCTTTTTTTTAGGATTTTTTTCATGTTTGTATCAAGAACTCTGTGTGGTCAGGTTGTTAATAGAGATGGGGTTGTTTCCTCAAGAATGGATGATCTATTGTATTTAGATTCACATGTCAAAGATAAATACTATCACGGAAAGCGTGAGGCTTTTAGAGAATATGGTGATAAAAATGGTGTTAACCAAGAATAGGGGATAGCTCAGTGGATTTGCCCCAAAATTCGGGACAGATATTTATTGTCTATATTTAACTAGCAAACCAATAACTTTGAATTGTTTTCAAACATCAAAAAGTTGCAAAACTCGTACACGTGGGGGAGGGGCAGTAGAGGGGTAAAAACCTTGCTTAGTTTTTTTGGCATAGCCGATTCGGACATATTTTTGAGAAAAAGATTGAAATTATTGGTGGTCTTATTCTTATCGGAATAGGACTTAAAATATTTGTTAAACATTTGTCGTAATAGAAGAATATACGGACTTAAGTCAGGTTTGTAGCCAAATAATACTTTTGATGCTTGTCCACTTCATCTGAATAAGACCCAAAACCCCAGGGCATTATTTAAGTTGTATAATTCCTAATAAGGAGTACTGTATTAATATTGAGATATTTAATAATGGAGGTTTGGAAGTGAAAGCAAAAGTTAATTCGGAGTTATGTGTAGGAAGTCAAGATTGCGTTAATACTTGTCCTGAAGTTTTTAAAATGGATGGGGAAAAGGTCGTGGTCATTGGCGCAGAAGTTCCTAAAGAGGCAGAAGAAAAATGTAAATCTGCATCCGATGCGTGTCCTGCTGCCGCGATTACCATTGAGTAGTCAATTACAAGTGTCATGAAGTTTAAGGTTTTATTACAAAAAAAATAATGTGAAAAAATGGCGCTTTTTAAAAGCGTCATTTTTTGGTTATAGAACATTTAATCAATATAGTTTGAATTGCGGACATATGTTAACGAATAAACGTATAAGCATTTTAACAGGAGGAGAGAAATGTTTAAAAGAATAATATTTTTCAGTTTTGTTTCGATTGTTTTTGCTTTAAATTCTATCCCATGCTATAGCGCTCAACTTAAAGATACAGAATCAGCCTCGCACGCAGATACAGCCGCGATGCATGATATCGTTGACACTTATCAAAAATCTGGGTTTAAAGTCATTCAATTTAATCTTGCTGTACTTTCTCATTATTCTTACATGCTCATTAGTGGGAATGAAGCCATTGTTGTTGATCCTGGAAGAGATGTTTTTAAATATATTGATGTTGCGAAACAGGAAAATGTAACTATAAAAGGAATTCTCCTTACACATAGCCATGCTGATTTTGTTGCCGGTCATAATGAGTTGGCAAATCGGACGAATGCTCCTATTTACATTAGTGAAAAAGCAAATGCAGGATATAGTCATACCCCGACGAGGGACGGTTCTATCATTTTAATAGGAGATGTAACAATCAAAGTGCTTGAAACTCCTGGGCATACGCTTGATTGCACAACATCGCTTGTCTATAGTTCTGACGATAAAAACACACCAAAGATTATGTTTTCAGGAGATACTCTTTTTGTTGGAAGTATCGGACGTCCTGATTTAATGGGAGGAACGATTTCAGCCGCTGAGCTTGCGTCAATGTCTTTTGATACATGGACTAAGAAATTATCAGCTTTAGATGATAGTGTTGTTGTTTTTCCTGCTCACGGTGCAGGATCTTTATGCGGCGCTCATTTAAGCGATGACCCTTACTCGACAATCGGAAGAGAGAGAAAGACAAACACATATTTGCAATTTAAAAGTCGCAGTGAGTTTATATCAGCAGTTCTTGAAGGATTGCCTGATGCCCCTCAATATTTTAAACATAACGCGGCTATGAATAAAAATGGACCTAAGCTAATTAACTGGGAAGAACCTCTCGATGAAATGAATCCAGATATGCTTTTAACGGATTCAAATTATTATTATGTAATAGATATTAGAAGCGCAAAAGAGTTTGCTTTAGGCCATATACCAAATTCAGTTAATATTGGATTACGAGGTAGATTAGAAACGTGGACTGGAATTATGGTTCCTTGGAATTCAAAACTAGTCCTCACAGGAAAGGAAGAAGAGTTAAAAGAAGCTGTGTACCGGCTCCACCGCGTCGGATATAAAGCTAAGGTAATTAAATTTGATACTTGGAAAACTTCTGGCATGGCTATGAACAAAAATAATATGATTGAGCCAAAAGTTTTATACTCTCTTATGCAAAGAGGAGAAGCTCCAATCATTTTAGATGTTCGTTTGCCAAGTGAATGGATGGGATTAAGGATAGGAAAAGTTATTAATTTGCCATTAAACCAATTAGAAAATCTTTCTTCCAAACTTGATCCAACGCAACCTGTTGTTGCTGTATGTAACTCAGCTTACCGTTCAAGTATGGCTGTTGGTGTTTTAGAACGTAAGGGATTCACAAAAGCAAGTAGCTTAAACGGAGGAAGTGAAGCATGGATCAATGCCGGTTTTCCTGTTTTTGGCGCACAAGTTGAACAATCTCCAAAAACTATTGTCGCTTTAACGCCTAAAAGGGAAATCAATTTGCCGGGTAGAATAGCTTCTTCGGAATTAAAAAGTATGATTATGGATTTGCCAGGGACATTTGACTTGGTTGATATTCGTCCGGTTGAACAATTCGCTGATTATCATCTTCCAGGTTCAGTTAACGTTGATATCGTTGATTTAATGAGCAATCCTGCTTATCTAGTCGGAACAGGGCCATTAATCATTATTGATAGAGATGGTTCACTTTCAATGATTATTGCCGGAATGTTGTTTCAAAAAACACAGAGACAGATTAAAGCATTACGTGGAGGTCTTGAAACATATTGGTCTGAGTCAGAGATTAAAGATTTAATGAATTCTAAAATTCCGACAACACCTATGACTTCCGGTTCATCACAAAAAATGCAAGTACCCGTGAGTCAGCCTTCAATGCCCGTAATGCAAACTCAACCCGAAACGCAAATTCCTCAAAAACCCAAGAAGAAAAGTGCGGGGTGTTAAGATGAAAAATCCAAAACCATATATGAATCCATATATTGCTGGGGTCTTCTTAGGATTAGTTCTTTTAGCGTCTTTTCTTGTGCTTGGTGCAGGGTTAGGCGCTTCATCCGGCATGGCAAGAATTGCAGCGGCATTTGAATCAAGTATTGCAAAATCACATACTTTATCTTCTGAATATTTTGGGAAGTGGGGATCGAATCCACTTAATTATTATTTAGTTTTCATGTTTGTAGGAACTATTTTAGGCGGGTTATTTTCTGCGTTATCTTCAAGCAGAATATCTTTTCAACTTGAGAAGGGAAAATCTGCCTCAGCATTCCTAAGGATTTTTTTTGCTCTTAGTGGTGGAATTCTTATCGGTTATGCCAGCCGACTGGCTCAGGGATGCACTTCTGGTCAGGCTTTAACTGGAGGGGCATTATTGCTTACTGGCAGCATTGTTTTTTTAATATGTCTATTCGCAGGTGGATATTTAGCCGCCTATTTCGTAAGGAGGCAATGGAATGATTGAAACACTTTATAGCCTCAATATTTTAGATACATCTTTAGCATTCTTAATTTCGTTTGTGCTAGGAATACTTTTTGGGATTGCCCTAGAAAAGGCTGGCTTTGGGAGTTCCCGAAGATTATCCGGGATATTTTATTTTCGTGATATGGCTGTTTTAAAGGTTATGTTTACTGCCCTGATCACTGCCATGCTAGGTTTGATGTATGCACAGGCTTTAGGTCTTATCAAAATAGAAAGTATCTATTTAATGCCAACTATTTATGTTGCTCAAATTGTTGGGGGATTAATTTTTGGTATTGGTTTTGTCATGAGCGGTTGGTGCCCGGGCACAGCAGCAGTCGGGATTGCTTCTGGAAAATTTGATGCTCTTATCTGTATTGTCGGCGCAATTTTAGGCAGCATACTCTTTAATGAAACGTTTCACTTAATAAAACCTTTATATACTGCGGGAGACCAGGGCGTTCTTTTCCTGTTTGATTCTTTTCATCTCTCGAAAGGGCTTGTTGCTTTCCTTTTTACTTTAGTAGGGATAGGTGCGTTCTGGGGTGTAGAAAAAATAGAACAGAAAGTAACGGGGAAAAGTGAATACTTAGGCAGTCAATTTTTAAAAACATTTTCGTTTGTTTTGTTTGTTTTTGCTTTGGGTTTAATGTTTATTTCAGGTGATCCTTCAAAAAGTGTTTCTTTGTGTCCGTTTCTAAAACAAACACAGCCAATCTCGTTATCTTCAGAACAGGATTTATTGCAGAGGGTAGAAGAAGCTGAAGATCATATAGAACCCGAAGAATTATCTGATCGATTAGTTAGCGGAAGCCAAGGATTGCTTTTAGTTGACGTGAGACCTCAAAATGAATATTCACGCTTTCATATCAAAGGTGCGGTTAATATTCTTTTGCCTGATTTATCTGTTCAATTAACAGCTTACAAAAATCAAGGGATGGTTGTTTTATATTCTAACGGAATGACACACCCGGCGCAGGCAAGGGACTCCTTGTATCGACAAGGATTTAATAATGTTTATCTTTTAACAGATGGATTAGATGGATTTGTTGATCGTTGTTTAAAACCAGTTTCTTTACGTTCAGAGCCGGTTCCTGCTGAATTTACTCAAAAAATAAATGAATGGAGAGAATATTTCTTAGGGGGGACAGAAGTTCAAAATAATGTAGAAGAATTAAGCAAACTGACTTTCAAAGTGCCTGCCCTTATTGATACCCAATGGCTTTCAGAAAATCATACAAAACCAAACGTAAAGATATTGGATTTGCGCAGTCAACCTGAATATAACACTTCGCATATACCGGGTTCTTTAGCGATTTCACCTGAAAGCTTTCGTGGCGTAGTTAAAGGAGTGCCCTCTGTTCTGTTGCCAGCGGCTATTTTAAGCCAGCAGGTATCTTTACTTCGAATAACGCCTGATGATTTCGTTGTTTTGGTCTATGGTGAAAAGCCTCATGACGCAACGCTCGTTGGTATGGTATTTGAAAGATTAGGACATAAAAAATACGGGGTCATGAACGGAGGATTCTTGAAATGGAACAAAGAAGGTAAGTCAGTTGATACGGATCTACCAGATATAAACGATTCTGTTTATCTTTCTAATGATAATGATAACGTTACGGTTGATTACAAAATAGTACTCCAATCGGTTAAAAATAAAGATGCCGTCATAATTGATGTCAGGCCAGAGGATTATTATCTTGGAAAAAAATCTGATGAGGCCCGTGCTGGGCATATTCCGGGAGCTATCAACAGACCTTATACGGAAGATATAGCTAAAGAGGAATTATATTCTGTATTTAAACCAACTGAAGAGCTTGCGAAAGATTATCAGATAATAATTCCTAATAAAGATTCAAAAGTTATTGTCCATTGCCGAACTGGGCATCAGGCAAGCCAGACATATTTCGTGCTAAAGAATTTGCTTGGATACACAAATGTTTACTGGTATGACGCTGGATGGACAGAATGGGCGGCAAGAAAAGAATTACCTATAGAAAAGGAGATGTAAGATCATGGGAGATAAAAAACGTTTCAGTATTGAGGAAGCAACAAGTATTGGGGAAAAGTTAGGATTGAAATGGGACAAGTTTGATGTTGAACAATTTCTTATGGGAATCAATGTTGAGCTGGAACATGGCTTGAGAGATTCATCTACAAACGTCACCGGCGATGATTCTTTAACGACAGGGAAAATAGCTCTTGCACATCTTAATGAGTTTCCAGATTACTATACACGACTTGAAAAGATGGAAAAAGAAGCAGATGAGTTTTGGGGGAAGAAATAGAAATGCGTTTAAATCGTATGAAAAATAATAATTGTAAAGATTGCTCACAACGTAAAAGTTGCAACGACTCTTTCGTGTCATGGATATTTTTTATAATAGGTCTTGTCGCAACTGTTGCTATCCGTATTGTCACGGTTTTAATGGATATCCATCCTGTTTATGGAAAAGTATCCTGGTACATCGGAGTTGTTGGTTTCTTGTTTTTCTTTATTTATAAATTTAATATAAATAAATCTTTAGCAAAAATTATCGAAGAGGATAATCTTATCGAGAAAGCAAGAGAAGAAAAACCTTTCTCGAGTAATGAGTATAATCTTATTGCGGATATTCTTTGTAGTTTGAAATCTGAAAAAGAACGAATCAATTATTTCTTTATATTCGCTGTATCAGCTGTAGCGTTAGTTTTTGCTATTTATTTTGATTTTATTAAATAAAACATGCGCTTAGGATAAATATTTATGAATAATTTAAAAGAAGTTATAATTTTTTGCAGTAAAGTGGACTATATTTTTATTGCATCATCTGGGAAAGATTGTCAAAGATAAATGAAGGGCAATCGAGCTTAGAATTCCTTAGCACTCATCCTTCAGACCAAAAGCGCATTAAGAATATTAAAGCTGAGTTACCCGAAGCAATGCAGTATTATCAGGGAGGTATAAAATGAAGTCAAAAGTTATTGTTGGGATTATACTGGGAGTATTGTTGTTGATCTTTTTACTTCAAAATACTCAAGTAGTTTCTGTTAGATTTTTGTTTTGGAAATTAAGTATGTCACGGATCATCCTTTTACCTATAGTTATGTTTATTGGAATTGCAATTGGTTTCTTTGTTGGAAAAAAATCTGTAGATTGGTAAATAATAAGATTTTCTTGTGTATCTAGAAGTTTGACTATAAAGAAGAAAAAATAATCTGAATGTATAGAAATTGAAAGGAGCTGTTTTCTTAAAATGAAGATCTTCACTAAATATTTACTATTATCCTTTTTATTTTTAGTTTTTCAGACAGGTTTTGCCCATGGTAAGGAGATGACTCTACAAGTGAAAGGTTCTGATACGATGGTTAACCTTGGTCAGGCCTGGGCAGAAGAATTTATGAAAAGGCATCCCCAGGTTTATATTGCAGTTACGGGAGGTGGATCAGGTACAGGAATCGCTGCTTTAATAAGCGGAACCTGCGATATTGCCGAAGCTTCCCGCACAATAAAATCGAAGGAGATTCAGATGGCACAGGCAAACGGTATCGAACCAGAAGAATTTATAACTGCTCTTGATGGTATTGCTATCGTTGTCAATCCTGAAAATAGACTCAACCAACTTACTATTTCTGAATTAGCAGATATCTTTACAGGGAGGATTAAAAACTGGAAAGAACTGGGAGGGGAGAACCTTGAAATTGTGCTTTTGTCCCGCGAGGTGACTTCAGGTACGCATGTTTTTTTCAGGGAGCATGTGATTAAAAAGGGAGACAAGAATAATCCTGACGAGTTTTCACCCAGCGCTCTTTTAATGCCGTCTTCGCAGGCCATTGCAGAAGAAATTGCGCTCAATCCTAATGCTATCGGTTATTATGGAATGGGGTATACCGGTGATCGCCAAAAAACACTTGCTATCGCTAAGGATAAAAGCAGTACCTATTATGAACCGACGATAGAGAATGTTATGCAGGGATACTACTATATTTCTCGTCCGCTTCTGATCTATACGAAAGGCAAACCGCAAGGATTAGTGAAAGATTTTATGGATTTTATTTTTAGTGATGATGGTCAGCGGATTGTTCGCGAGCTCGATTTTGTTCCAATAAAATAAACTGTTTTAAAACTGCAGGAAAGAAAAAGTATGTTTGAGAAAAAATGGTCTTTTAGACGGGTTAAAGAATTATTGATTGAAAAAACAATCTTTTTTTGCGGGATTGCTTCTATTATTTTTGTCATCTTGATTTTTATATTTCTTGCTAAAGAAACAATACCGCTTTTTAAGTCATTGCCTATTTCAAAATTTCTTTTTGGACACCGATGGTATCCCAGTACAGAGTCTCCGCATTTGGGAATTTTGCCTTTAATTATGGGGTCATTATTTGTAACTTTGGGGGCAATAGTGATAGCTGTTCCTCTTGGGGTTGCCTGCGCTTTTTATGTCTCAGAAATTGCTCCTGTGAAGATCAAATATACCTTAAAAGCTATTATTGAACTTTTAGCGGCCATACCCAGTGTTGTTCTTGGGTTTATTGGAATGGTAACGCTTGTTCCCCTTATAAAGAAGATTTTTCACTTACCCACCGGGTTAACTGCTTTCTCCGGGTCTATTATGTTAGCGTTTATGGCTATGCCGACCATCGTGAGCATTGCGGAAGATGCGATAAATGCAGTGCCTAGCAGATATAAAGAGGCCGCTATGGCCTTAGGCGCAACACAATGGCAGATGCTCTGGCGTGTGGTATCAAAAGCAGCTTCTTCAGGTATTGTCGCTGCTGTGATGTTGGGTATCGGTAGGGTTTTTGGGGAAACCATGGCGGTGATGATGATTACAGGAAATGCCGCTCATATTCCCCATTCTATTTTTCAGCCAGTACGTACTCTCACGGCGACTATTGCTGCTGAGATGGGTGAAACTGTACGCGGCAGCGAGCATTATTACGCATTGTTTGCCATTGGAATTGTTTTATTTATTGTATCATTTATTATAAATCTTATTGCCGATTTTGCGGTGCATCGAGGGAGAAATGAGTAAAAATAGACCTCAACACACACAGCGCATTGCTTTTTTGCTGCTTTTTTTTGCGGCAATAATTGTAGTACTGCCTGTTATCTTTATTGTTCTTTATATTATCAAACAGGGATGGCCTGCTTTATCTTGGGAATTTTTAAGCACTATGCCCAGAAACGGTATGCGCGAAGGAGGTATTTTTCCAGCCATAGTGGGTACAATTTATCTGATTATGGGAACAGTCATTTTTTCTGTGCCTTTGGGGGTTCTTGCGGCTGTTTATCTTGTTGAGTATGCTAAGGATAACTGGGTTACACGGATTATCAAACTTGCGATTGTGAACTTGGCAGGAGTTCCTTCTGTTGTGTATGGGCTGTTTGGTTTTGGGATTTTTGTGATATTCTTAAAATTCGGCACATCTATTTTAGCGGGCTCGTTGACTTTATCGATTATGGTGCTTCCAATTATTATTACAACCACAAAAGAAGCACTTACCAGTGTTCCCCAATCATTTCGTGAGGTGAGTATTTCTTTAGGAGTCAGCAAATGGCAGACCATTCGTTATTGCGTGCTTCCCTATGCAATGCCAGGGATTCTTACAGGGACTATTCTTGC
>JAHJCZ010000186.1 GCA_018812705.1 Candidatus Omnitrophota bacterium | reverse complement strand
TGGAATCAATTGGTCAGATATAAGAGTATTGAGTGAGACTGGAGTAAATTGGGATGATCTGGAATCAATGACAAAGGCCGGTGTTAATTGGGCCAATGTTGGTGACATGAGTTTAATGGGAGTTAATTGGGCAGATGTTGAAGTTTTAACGAAGTCAGGAATTAATTGGGATAATGTTGGAGAATTTAGTCAATATGGAATTAATTGGTCAGATCTTGAAGTGCTGACAAAAGCTGGAGTAAATTGGGCTAATGTTGCTGATGTGAGCGAAAGCGGTATCAATTGGACAGATATTAGAGTATTGAGTGAGACTGGAGTAAATTGGGACGACCTAGAGGTATTGAGTAAAACAGGAATCAATTGGGCAAATGTTGGAGATATGAGTTCTGGCATAAATTGGCTTGATATTAAGGCCCTTAGCCAAACAGGTCTCAACTGGTCTAATATTGAAGAGCTATCAAAGACAGGAATTAATTGGTCAGATCTTGATGTAATGACTAAAGCTGGCGTTAATTGGTCTAATTTTGGAGATATGACAAAAGCAGGTGTTAATTGGTCAGATATTAGAGTATTGAGTGAAACAGGAGTTAATTGGGCAGCATTAGATGTGTTAAGTACTGCTGGAGTTAATTGGGATAATATTAGTGATATGAGCGAGGGTGTGAATTGGTTAGATATAAAAACTTTAAGTGAGACAGGAATTAATTGGTCTGACTTTGAAGTTATGACAAAGGCTGGAGTTAATTGGGCTAATGTTGGAGATATGAGTTCGCTTGGAGTGAATTGGTCTGATATTAGAGTATTAAGTGAAACAGGAATCAACTGGAATGATATTGAAGTTTTATCTAAGGCAGGAATCAACTGGTCTGATATGGAAGCATTCAGTAAGATTGGAATTAACTGGGCAAATATTGCTGATATGAGTGCTGGAATAAATTGGGCAGATATTAGAGTATTGAGCGAGACAGGCGTGAATTGGGATGATCTGGAAGTATTGAGTAAAACAGGAATCAATTGGGCTAATGTAGGAGATATGAGTGCTGGAATAAATTGGTTGGATATTAAGGTTCTTAGTCAAACTGGACTTAATTGGTCAAATCTTGAAGATCTGTCGAAGACAGGAATTAATTGGGATGATATAGAAGTTATGAGTAGGACTGGTGTTAACTGGAATAATTTGGGTGATATGAGTAAGAGTGGGATAAATTGGACAGATTTGAGGTCATTGACAGAAAAAGGCATTAATTGGACAGGATTAGTAGATTTGTCACAGTCTGGAGTTAACTGGGCAGATATAGATGAAATGAGTAAGCAAGGAATAAATTGGTCAGATATTAGAGTATTGAGTGAGACAGGTGTAAATTGGGATGATCTTGAAGTAATGAGCAAGAACGGTGTTAACTGGGCAAATATTGCTTATATGAGTGAAAGCGGAGTGAATTGGGCAGACATGAGATCGTTCACAGAACAAGGAATTAATTGGACAGGATTAGTAGATTTGTCACAGTCTGGAGTTAATTGGGCAGATATTAATAGAATGAGTATACAAGGAATTAATTGGGCAGATATTAAAGAGTTGAGTGAAACGGGAGTAAATTGGGATGATCTTGAAGTTATGACTAAGATAGGTGTGAATTGGGCAAATATTGCTGATATGAGTGCTGGAATCAATTGGTCAGATATAAGAGTATTGAGTGAGACTGGAGTAAATTGGGATGATTTGGAATCAATGACAAAGTCTGGTATTAATTGGGCCAATGTTGGTGACATGAGTTTAATGGGAGTCAATTGGGCAGATGTTGAAGTTTTAACAAAATCAGGAATTAATTGGGATAATCTTGGCGAGTTTAGTCAATATGGAATTAATTGGTCTGATATTGAAGTGATGACAAAGTCAGGTGTCAATTGGGCTAATGTTGCTGATATGAGTGCTGGGGTAAATTGGACAGATATTAGAGTGTTAAGTGAGACAGGAGTTAACTGGAGCGGTTTAGATGAACTGACTAGATCAGGTGTTAATTGGGAGAATTTAGGTGAATTAAGTTCGAATGGAGTAAATTGGGCTGATATTAAGGTTCTTAGTGAAACAGGTGTTAACTGGGATAACTTAGAAGACTTAAGTAAGACAGGAATTAATTGGTCAGATCTTGATGTTATGACTAAAGCCGGTGTTAACTGGACTGATATTAGAGTGCTAAGCGAGACAGGAATTAATTGGTCTAATTTAGATTATATGAGTAAGACAGGAATAAATTGGAGCAATCTTGATGTTATGACTAAGTCAGGAATTAACTGGGATAATATCGGAGATATGAGTGCTAATGGAATTAATTGGGCAGACATTAAAGTTTTCAGTGAGACAGGAATCAACTGGAATGATTTTGAAGTTATGACTAAGGCAGGAGTCAATTGGGATAATTTTGGTGATATGACAAATGCTGGAGTCAATTGGTCAGATATTAGAGTATTAAGTGAAACAGGAATTAACTGGAATGATATTGAAGTTTTATCTAAGACAGGAATTAACTGGTTAGATATGGAAGAATTTAGTAAAGCTGGAATTAATTGGGCTAATGTGGGAGACATGAGCTCAAATGGTGTCAACTGGGCTGACATTAGAGTACTCAGTGAAACTGGAATTAATTGGGAAGATATTGATGTCTTAAGCAAGGCAGGAGTTAACTGGGAAAATATTGGTGACATGAGTTCTAATGGAGTAAATTGGTCTGACATTAGAGTATTGAGCGAAACAGGAGTTAATTGGGATGATCTTGATGTATTAAGTAAATCAGGAATCAATTGGGCAGATTTTGAAGTTCTTACTAAAGCTGGAATTAACTGGGCAGATGTTGATGTTATGAGTAGTCTTGGAGTTAACTGGTCAAATATCAATGACCTAAGCAAGACAGGAATTAATTGGGATGATATTGAAGTTCTTAGTGAGACAGGTATTAATTGGACAAACATTAACGACATGAGTGCTACAGGTATCAATTGGGCTGATATAAGAACTCTTAGTGAGACAGGTATTAATTGGGATGACTTAGAGGTTCTGTCAAAGACTGGTTTAAACTGGGCTAATCTTGGAGAGATGACTAACAATAGTATTAATTGGTCTGATATCAGAGTATTAAGTGAGACAGGAATTAATTGGGATGATCTTGATAGTATGAGTAAGACTGGATTAAACTGGAATGATCTGGATGTAATGACCAAGGCTGGTGTTAATTGGACTGATCTAAGAGTAATGAGTGAGACTGGATTAAACTGGGATGATTTGCAAGTAATGCATAGTGCTGGCGTTAATTGGGTTGGGCTCAAGGTAATGACAATTTCAGGTGTCAATTGGGATAATATTACTGATATGACTACAAGAGGAATTAATTGGGAGAATCTTGAAGTTATGACGGAATCTGGTATTAATTGGTCAAGTCTTGGAGCTATGAATGAAGCTGGAGTAAATTGGTCAGATCTTAAAATTATGACTGAATCGGGGACAAATTGGGCAGGTATTGCTGATATGTCAACGGTTGGTGTCAATTGGTCTAATTTCGACAATTTAAGTAATGCTGGTGTTAATTGGGAAAGCATTGGCGATATGACGTCTGCAGGTGTTAATTGGAGCGATCTTAAGGTTATGACTGAATCAGGTATTAATTGGTATGGTATAGATTTATTAAGTAAGTCAGGTGTTAATTGGGATAATTTAGGAGAGTTGAGTTCTAATGGTGTGAACTGGACGAATATGAAGGTACTTAGTGAAGCAGCTATTAATTGGGATGACTTAGGAGTTATGAGTAAAGCTGGAGTTAACTGGGCAGATTTTAGGGTTTTAAGCAAGGCAGGTGTCAATTGGGCCAATGTTGGAGATATGAGTTCACAAGGTGTTAACTGGTCAGATATTAGAGTTCTAAGTGAAACAGGAATTAATTGGGCTGATGTTGATGTCTTAAGCAGAGCCGGAGTAAACTGGGCCAATGTTGGAGATATGAGTTCAAATGGAGTTAACTGGTCGGACATTAGAGTCTTGAGCGAAACAGGAATCAACTGGAATGATTTTGAAGTTATGACTAAGGCAGGAGTCAATTGGGATAATTTTGGTGATATGACAAATGCTGGAGTTAACTGGAGCGATATTAGAGTATTAAGTGAAACAGGCGTAAATTGGAATGATATTGAAGTTTTATCTAAGACAGGTATTAATTGGTCTGATATGGAAGTATTCAGTAAAGCTGGCATTAATTGGGCTAATGTTGGAGATATGAGTTCTAACGGAGTTAACTGGGCAGATATCAGAGTTTTGAGTGAAACTGGTATAAACTGGAATGATCTTGATGTGCTAAGTAAGACAGGAATTAATTGGGCTGATCTTGGTGTGTTGACTAATGATGGAATTAATTGGTCCAATATAGATGAAATGTCAAATATGGGTATCAATTGGGCAGACATCAATGTTATCAGTAAGACAGGAGTTAATTGGGCAGATATTGAAGTTATGAGTAAAGCAGGAACTAACTGGTCAAACATCGGAGATATGTCTTCAGATGGAATTAATTGGGCAGATATTAGAGTATTAAGTGAAACAGGTATTAATTGGTCGCATATTGATGTCTTGAGTAAAGCAGGTGTTAATTGGGCTGATATTAATGAAATGAGTAGGGTGGGAGTTAATTGGGCTGATATTAAAGCGATGAGTGAAACAGGAGTTAACTGGGATGATATTGAAGTATTGTCTGAAACTGGAATTAATTGGGCAGATATTGAAATATTAACAAAGGCAGGGGTTAACTGGGCAAATGTTGGAGATATGAGTTCTAATGGAGTTAACTGGGCTGATATTAGAGTACTTAGTGAAACAGGGGTTAATTGGAATGATATTGAAGCTTTAAGTAAGACTGGTATAAATTGGTCAGATATTGGTTCAATGAGCAATCTTTTAATTAATTGGACAGATTTAAGGGTTATGAGTGAAGCTGGCGTGAATTGGAGCGATGTGAAATCTTTATCTAAGACAGGGATCAATTGGGCAGACATTGATGTTCTAAGCAAGGCAGGAGTTAACTGGGAAAATGTTGGAGATATGAGTTCTAGTGGTACCAATTGGGCTGACATCAGAGTTCTTAGTGAAACTGGAATTAACTGGACTGATTTTGATGTTATGACTAAGGCTGGAGTTAATTGGGATAATTTTAGTGATATGACTAACGCCGGAGTTAATTGGACTGATGTTAGAGTATTAAGTGAAACAGGAATTAATTGGACAGATATTAGAGTGCTAAGTGAAACAGGAATTAATTGGAATGATATTGATGTATTAAGCAAGGCAGGAGTTAACTGGGCAAACATTGGTGATATGAGTTCAAACGGAGTTAATTGGACTGACATTAGAGTGTTAAGTGAAACAGGAATTAATTGGAATGATATTGATGTATTAAGCAAGGCAGGAGTTAACTGGGCAAATATTGGCGACATGAGTTCAAACGG
>JAHJCZ010000033.1 GCA_018812705.1 Candidatus Omnitrophota bacterium | reverse complement strand
ATTTATTTTTTAGCTCTTCACTAATATCTCGGCTTGAATGTCCTAAATTGAATTGGTTAATTCGGTTTATTAACCTTGTTAGCGGTTCACGAATTATCATGTTATAGAATGCTTTTCTTTCCCTTACAATTCCTTCATGAGGGAATGAAAATACACCGTCACTATTTTCATCTTCAAACCTACCAGATGAATACTGTTGATCAACTTGCATTCTCCACTGCTCATAAGTTAACCCAAATAAATGTCCACCTTTTCCTAAAATAGATTCAATATTATCTTTTGGATCAAGAAGAACATGAGCATATTTTTCTTTCTTATCCTTATCTTCAAATTTGATCTTGAGGAAATATAGACCATCAACGATCTTATACTCTATCGACTGAGCATATGGCATAAATGGTTCAAGGGCTCTAGGTATTGATCTTGTACCTTGCAAGCTTGCTAATGGCTTTAATTCTTCTGGCCCGGTAGTTTCTTTTGAGTCGTTAAACGCTCTTTCAACCGTTCTGATATGGATCCTTAACATAGTCATAGCAAATTCGGAATCACCTGCATTAAACTCTTTCATATGATCACGAACATTTGGAAAATAGACGCTTTCAGATGAGATCATTTGGTAAATATCTGAAATTAAAACAAGCTGATCTTTTATAGACGGATCGTTTAGAATTGCAACATATCTTTTATAAAGACCATGATTGAGAGAAGCCAACTGTGCATATTCATCAACTAAGGCCTTTGCTCTATCAGCGTGCTGATCCCTAAGAACCATGAACTCTGCAATATTTACCGTGATGATCGTAAACAACTCCATTAGCGCTGGATTTAGATCAGGTATAATAGCCTTTAATCTAAGATCCGTAAGCTCGTGTTTAATTACAATAAACAGGAAGTCTTCATTGTTAAATGTTCTATGATCAATATCTAGTGTAGTTTTTCTTGCTTGAGCAGGGCCGCTTATTCTGAATGTTGCAGATTTGTATGCATTCTGGAGAACTCTTACTTCTAAATTATCTATTTCATCCTCTCTAAAGAATCCTTGTTCTAATATCTTTCTTCTTACACTGTTTAATTTTGCATTTATCTCAGCAGTTTTTTCTCCTGATGGCCTTCCGACTGCAGCCGTCTTGCCATATGGTCCTTCTACGAGGACTTTCTGCTCTTTTTGCCATTGCTTAAACACGAAACCGTCTGAGCCCTGCATGTCATCTTTTTCTCTATATTGCGCAACAAGTTCAGCTGTATTTCTTTCGCATCTTTCAATATACTCTTCAACGAACCACGGCTCCATGCCATCAGCAAATACATGCTGCTTAACATCTCTCTCTCCAAGAGTTGTGACCTTTGATCTAAAGATCTTGCTTTCTAGTTCTGTGTTTTCTGCTAATACCTTTCTTAAACCAAAGGCTCTTAGTTCAGGTGCAAGATTTACATATCTTCGTGAATCCCTATCACTATTTCTATTCCATGGAGCGATCTCCATAACTGCATATTCATTAACAACTGCTCCGTCGATATTCTTAAGCGTTACTTTCAGATCTATCCATCCTTCTACCTCGACATAATCTCCGTCAACAGATAAAGCAAGGTACAATTCCCCCGGCTCTTCTGCTTCCCCTTTAAGATATCTCATATAATTTCCAATATCTCTAACATGCTCTGGCTGATACTCTCCTGCAAAAACAAGCCATCTCTCAAGCGATTCGGCAGCTTTCACCTGTAAGTCTTTGTTAAGTACCGATGCCCTTATAAGCGGAAGCTTAACTACCTTTTTCTCAGCAACATGATTTCTTAAAGTAATTAAATGATGGGCTATCATCATCCTTTCAGCTAGATATTCCTCTCTTTTACCCTTTTTACTTCCTTTTTCAGCAATTCTTTGTTTAGGCTCAATGTTCCATCTAAATATCATTCTCAGAATATAACTTATACTATATATGATCACTGCTCTAAGGGCTTTTCTATATCCCTTATAATGTGTGATACCCGCAGTCTTGATTTCCCTGATCTTTACTGGATAACGTTTAGGGTTAAAACTATCCATATTTGTTTGTTTATCTCGTCGCTTGATCTCATCTAAAGAACAGTTTGATTCTTTAGCGCGTTTTTTATCAGATGAAATAAGCATTATCTGAAGAGCTTTGTCATAAAAACATGGCTCTGTTACGCGAAGAATAGCACCTGCAAATTCTCCAGAAGCTACAGTGCTGACAATTACTTCTTCTAAAAATTCATTGATCACGTCTTTCACTTCTTTATATCCAGATATTTGATAAAAGAGTTTTATTCTTTCTCCAGCTCCTCTGAACATTAGCTTGACTTCATCTCTTAAGGACCTAACAGAACCTGCAAGAACGACCATTGAGTCAACCCCGTCAACTACTACCGGCTCCTGATAAGAGATACGTGGAAATATTGTCTCTTTAATGTATAGAGCAACTTCCTTCGGATTTTCTGTATCGATATTTGCTCCAGCCTCTATATCCTTCAACATTAAGCTCATAACTACACGAACTATCCATCCTCCATTAATAGGGCGTAAGCCTAAAGTACTAGCAAGCGCAAGATAAATAACTTTGCGGTATGAGCCCATCAAACCGCTGACAACAATGATAAAAGGCTTAGGGAACAATAACTTAACAATAAGTTTCTTTATCCTTCCAGGTTTTTTCAACAATGGCATTTCTACGTTAAAGATCGTTCCTTTACCTTCTTTACTTCTAACTTGAATCGTACCTGCTACAGCCTCAATACTTCCTTTAATAGAAGCAAGGCCGATACCAGTTCCTTTATCATCTTCCGCTTCGGTCAATCCTGAAGCAAAGATAAGATTATTGATCTCGCGACCACTAAGAATAGCTGTTTCACTGACAAGGCCCCTTTGTTTAGCCTTGCTTAATATTTTTGCTTTATCTATACCTAAACCATGATCTCTGACCTGAAGTTGTATTCTTCCATGGAAGTACGATGCATCAACATCGACTCTTTTCGTTTTGCTATATTTAATAGAATTTGATATCAGCTCATCCAATGTCTTTTCAATAATACCTGCATATGCTAAGACTGATCTCTTAAGGGCCCCTGAGATATTTACCCTGAACTCAACTTCCGGATATCTGGCCCTGAAAGACTCAACTATGTTTTCTATCAATGTATCAACATCACATAACCACATAGAATATTCTTCTGTCTTAGACATTGTCTTGTCCATAAGTGCTAGCGCTTTAGGCCCTTCTTTAATTATGATATCCAGGTAACTCCTTAACCCATCAGGCAGCGCATTAAATTCTTCAGTTGTGATAAACTCTTTTCCACTCTCCAAGGCCTTTGAAAGAACATTAATATTAGCCCCTATTGACTCTTCTGCTCTTTGAACGCGATACACATCAAATTCATATAAAGATCTCTCATCAATCCCTTCGCTCACTTTTGATTTACGCTCTAAAGCCATTTCCTTATCGCTTGAGACAACCTCTAGCATGACCTTTGACATAGTTGAGATCAACTGATCTAATTTAGCAGAATATTGCGGACTGCTTTTATCAAGATACTCAGCAAACTTTTTATTCATCCTGTTTATAAAAGCGACTATAATGACTTCAGAATTTTTCAAGTCATGCATTGTTTGAGAGAACCCTTCAAAAACGTCTGATGAGCTCTTTCTTAAGGAAACTTCTAAAACGAGAATTGAATTTATATTAAAAGCTATATGACGCCATGCAGAAATAATTCTCGGTATAAAATATCCTGATCTTTCTGCATATATGCCAGCAATATCTTCAGCAAATGTTTCGATCTCACCCATCAAATTTTTAAACTGTACATTGATATGATATTCTCTTGGAGAAGCAGGATTATCGATATTCTTTATCACTTCATTGCTTTTGCCTGCAAAAACACCTGAACTGCGATGGTCTTCGACAAACTTATCTTGATCAGCTCCATATTTAAAAGCTTCATATACCGCGATCATAACAGCTGCTATTAATCTAGCTAAGACCCAGGTTCTTCCTTCAGGTATAGCTGCATATATTCGGCCACCAAAGCTGTTTGGAGCAATTCCTAAAGGCTCTTCATCCTCGTCAACATTTTCATCATACTGCTCAAAATCATCCTTTGCCGCAGTCGCATCTAAACCAAAGATCACATCGACCATAACATCATAGATCTCTTCTAAAGTCTCAAGCAAGTTAGTGTTTAACCTCCCGATCATTTCAATATGCCTGGATTCCTCATAAAAAGTCTTAACAACTGATAGAATAAATTGCTTTTCATTAGCAGAAAGCTCTCCTAATTCAAAAGTTTCTTCATCTGATCTATGTTTCCCAAGACCTATTATTTTCATGATATCAGCATGAGACATTTGATCAACTTCAACTCCTTGAGCTTTTGCTAGATCCTCTTCTGTAAACATTCCGCTAGAAGTGTTAACTAACGCTACAGCTGCTTTCTCTTCAAGCTTCCAGAACTTAACGCCTCTAATTACATGATCTGACTCAAAACCTAGATTCTCATAAAAACCAAAGGAAGGTGTAAACTCAAGATTTGGTATAACTAATATTTGTCCTTCCGTCCCCATTCTCATGCTGTCGTATACCGCATATTTAACAAGCTGCGCGCCAATACCTTGTCTTCGATATTGCTTACTTCCATCAACTTCAATAAAACTAATGATTATGCCATCTCTATCACCCTCATCCTCTTTGAGCATCATGATCGCAACTATCTTTCCATTATGAACTACTTTATAACCCCAATCAGTTGGATCGATCAATTCCTCAAATAGCTCGCGTGAAAGCTCTCTTGTTTTTGTAAACCATTCGTCGATATCAGCTTCACCGATCTGCTCAATTTCAAACTCTGGATCATCTGTTATAACCTTACCTTTCTTGCTTATTCCGATCATTCCGACTATGCCAGCCATTGTTAGCGTAACAGTATCAACTGCATCAGCTATACTGAAAGCTGCTGAGTTCAAAGATGCAGGAATAGCTACATTGACCTCAGGATTATTAGCAAGTGCCTCAGGTGATCCAACAAAGAATGTAAAGATCCCAACCGCAATAAATATCATCCAATGCTTAATATTTTCATTTATCTTTTGTTGTCTTTCCCTATCTAGCTGTGTAAAACTCTTTTTCTCTTTCTTCTTTGGAGCTTTTTGATCTTTATGAGCCCCAGCATAAGAAATCAGCGCAAATGTTCCGACATAAACTAATACAATTTGCCATAGCTCAAGATTCTTAGCTACTTCCTGTTGATTCTCACATCCAGTAATGAAGAACAGTGATACAAGACCAATACTTGCTGTTGCTATGATCATCAGCAACTCGATCAATGCAAAACCACCATTATTTTTAGGCCTTAAATCCTTCTTACTTGCGTTTTCGTCTTCTGTTTTTTCGCCTTGCTCAACACCAACAACTTCTTCTTCAACCTTGCCTGTTTTATTATAAACGCCTGTTTTTGACCCTCTCTTTAATACAACAGAGCCTTTCTTGTTTAACTCGCTTGCAATCATAGCCTCTTGAGAAATTGTCACTTGTACTGCTGCCGGGGCTTCTTCTTCCGGTTTGTCCTCTTTCTTCATTCTCCTAGGAACAACAACAAATCTTCTATCATTCCTGTTTAAACTTCTGCTTGGCTCAGTAGGGTCGATCGGTCTGATCTTATCTACTGCATGATCGATCGCGCTGTTATTAAACTTAATATGGGAGAAAATGAATCTTCTTATGAATACCGGTAAACCTGCTGAAGCTAATATTTGATTTATTGAATGGGATGTTTTGTTAAGCGCGGCAAATAATTCATGGAGAACATCTTCTACACTTGCAGTTTCTTTTATGTAAATATATATAGTATCTACATCAGAAACCCAGAATGCATCATATTTACTTTCAGGTGGGGCTCTTAAGAATCTAATGTTTTCTCTTATCTCTCGATGAGGCTGGCCTGTTATTTCCTCATGCAATCTTGATGCTTTAGCAATATTTTTATGATCCCTTGCTGTTAAGTGACCAGTTTCGATCGTACCTTCTAACCTGATCAACCTGGCCATTTCAACTACAACAGCTTCCTCTGATGTTGGTACTGCTGTTTCATGAGAAATGCCATAAAGTGCAAAACTTGCAAATAATTTCGCCCTGGCAAATGAAGACATTGACTCAAACAATGCAACATAGTTCTTGGATTCTTCATCAGCTACAACATTATTGTCAAGTTTATGCTTGGAGTAATTATATTGTGCTAATACTTGTCCTAATGCAAAGACATCAGAGTAAGCAACAAAGTCAGGATTAACATCAAGAGGAAACATCCAGTCACGCTCTATTCTGCTTCTTGCAAGATCTATCAATGTCCATCCACGTGCACTTTCTACAGTATCACTAATAGTTTTATACAACATGTTTGTATTTGTTATTGGAGATAATCCTGCAGCAATGAATCTTCTTGCAGCCATAATGATCTCATTATGTGTTACCTCGATCAGATCATGACTTGTAAAATCACCCGTCCATCCATGATGCTTCATAAATCGCGCTGGATCCCTGGTATCAAACCCTTGGAAAACAATTGCATAACTGCCATCAGCTTTTTTCTCTATCATCCCGCGAAGTGTGTACTGAATATTTTTATTCGCATCCGAGTATGGATGGAAAATCTCAAATATTGCTAGGCCACCAGGAACATATTTTATAATAAAGCAACCTATTGTATTTTCATCTTTTGCAAAATAAGTTTCGATCTCTTCCTTGATCTGCTCTGAAGTCTTAAACTTGTGGATCTCTGTCACACCTTGTAAAGCCACATTATCAAATTGCCCTTTATTTAAATCTTCAAGTCTTTTCTTTGGATCTTGAGCGCCAGCCAATCTTATCGTTTCTTCTAGTATTTGTGTGCTTGCGGCTTCTTTTCTAAACATTTCAATTGCTTCTGTAACAACCCCAGGCAAACGATTATAGATCTCGTGATACTCATATAACATTTGTCCATAAACCAATAATGCTGCTCTTTCACTAGGATCAAGACCTTCATCAACAGCTATCAAACCAGCCCTTGAGTAAACAACCCTTTTATTTGATGCAGAATTATAGAGATCATTGAATTTTTCAGTTGATATTTCTGTAACAAGTAGCCCTCTTTTTATCTGAACAGCAGCTATATACTTCTTAAACTCTGATTTTAGGGCTTTATAATAACCCATATCTTCAAGCTTAACATATCCCTTTAATGCAATAAGGTCTTTATCGTCTTGCGGATAACCTATCATCTCACCCATAGCAACCCTTGCTGCTATCCTTAAAACATGAGAAACGCCTACTTCTTCTCTACACTTTTCAAATCCTCTTCGAAGTCTTTGTTTATAACCTGCATCCCTGATCGTTTTATCATATGACAACGCATCAGCAACAACAGCTGCAATTGTCTTTGCTAATCTATTGTCTATTGCACTTCTGTCTTGCTCTCTAAGGATACATCTATCAAAAGCAACCCCATAAAAATCATTATCTTCTATTACTTCGCCGAAAGCTGCTTGGCTTTTTGCCATAGAGCCTTCATTTTCGTTTTGAGCGTGCTCAACCATTCTGAAAAACGCCATATATCTTAATCCGCTTAAAGCGCTATAGACATCCTCATCTTCAAAATATGTGATATTTAAAATTAACATTGGCCTACCAAATTCGTCTCTGACATAATCTACTGATGATCTAAATAAAGGATCATAAACAAACTTTACTCTGTCGATATATAGACCTTCAAGGCCTGCATTCGCCAATTCAGGCATAACCTGATTAACAAGCACCTGATGAATATTATGGCTTAGATCGAGAATAAGTCTTAAATTAGTTGCAAATGCTTTCAATTTGGCAGCATCATTTAAGCT
>JAHJCZ010000032.1 GCA_018812705.1 Candidatus Omnitrophota bacterium | reverse complement strand
TGCGTCGAAATTTGTTCTCAAGCATGATAAACTCAATGAACCTCTATACGAAGTTATCATACCAATAATATTTAATCTTATATTTTTTAGGCCTTTAACTTATGCTTTTCTATTTGCGTTATTTTATGCGCTTGGTGTTGGGATTTTTTCAATGCTAAAATAAATGACGAGTTTGAGGACTGTTATAAATACTTGTAGATAATATTAGTTTTGAGCAGTATTTTGATCGCAACATAGAATGTTGGGATCAAAACAGGAAGAAAAAGGGACAAGTTTGGCACTAATGTGACTAATAGTAGTGTTAAAAATATTAAAAAATTCCTGAGGATATTATAATAACTAAATTGTTTATCAATAAGAGAAGTTATGCTGTATTCTTTTGCTAATCTAGAGCATATTTGATAAAGAGTTAGATCCTTGAAATCCTTTTCTCCAATATCTTTCAATACTAGGATAATTGCAAGTTTAGAGATATATAACCGTTTATTCTTTTCTATAAAATAGTCAATAATTGCCAATATAACAAATATTAGGCATAAACTGATCTTGCTTGTTGTAATTATTGCTGTGATAAGAACTATTGATAATAGAACAAGCATCTGCTGAGTCGAGATTGCAAGTCTTAGTTTTGCATATAAAGCTTTATTTTCAGCATTATTATTGAAAATAGCCGCAACTTTTTTGTTTGATAATAAGAAGGTAAACCACCTATAAGTATTTGGATCTACTTTAATAGTGCTTATCAGCGATTCTGCGGAAGTAATGTTTTCTTGGGATGAGATTTCCATTAGTGTTTCATGTTTAATTTGTTTTTATAATTCTATATATTATGCTGATGAAAAACAAGACAATAATTAATATAGTCTGTTAAAAAAATATTCACTTTGTTCATGAAGAACATTATAAAAAAAATTTGTTATCAAATAAGGATACTAAATTCTTTATATTATTTAGTATTCTTAACCTTTCTTATTGACCTTTCGATCATTGTAGTTCTAAAGCATGTCATTGCAGAAATTGGTTTTATGAATATTTCCTTGCTGTCTTTGCTGGCAGTATTGAGGATCGCGTTTTATAGCGGTTTTTATGGGATCATTACAGAGATCATATCTGGTCAAGAGCTATTTTTTCAATATAAAAGATTTAAGCAAAATATTAAGGATAACTGGGCATTTAGTGTTCTTTTAATTGTTTTTGTCCTTATCTTGTATTGTATTGCTTTAATTAACAGCCCTAATTCTGAGATCTCGATATTATTGTTTTTTTCATATTTTGATATTGTTTTTTGTTTCGGCTTAGGCTATCTGATTATAAGTAAGAAATACACATTTGTTGGAATTAAAAAAATACATTTTGACGGGCAGTTGTTGTTTTCTATGCTGTTATTTTATTTCATTAAGATAGTTTTAACATATTTACTTTCTAATTGGAACGAAGGACCTATTCTTGTTTACAAATTGATCGCTTTGACGTCCCAGTATCTTCATTTTCTTTTATTTGTTAATATTTCAATGCAATTGACCCAAAATTGTTCTCTTGAATTTCCAGGGAGTTCAAGCCCCGAGTTATATTTGATTAATCCAGTTATGCCCGGAGTATTATTGCCGATAGAACATGCTTTTATTGGTAATTGGTATTGTTTTTATCCACCAGCTTTCGTAGTCATTGGTGCTTTGACACCAAAAAAATATAAAATAAGAGAGTTCTGCAATATTTTGTGGAATGACATGTATTACAAACGTGGTAAGTTGGTAGCTATTACTTGTGGTACGTCTAATGTGCATGAAGCTTATAAAATTGCAAAAGGTTTTAAAGAAAAGGGCTCTACTGTTGTTATGGGGGGAGCACATGTTACTTTTATGTCTGATGAGGCTTTAGAGTATTGTGATAGTGTTGTTATAGGTGAAGCTGTTGGCGTCTGGGAGGAAGTGATCGAAGATTATGAAAAAAATACTTTGAAGAAAAAGTATTATGGTATGGGCTATTTGGATTACCCTGAATCTGTTCAAAAGGCCTTAATGGGTTTAAATGATGAAATAGTCACAAAATTTATTCAAACGACTAGAGGCTGCAAATTTAATTGTGACTTCTGTTCTACTCCAATTCTTTGCGGCCCCACAATAAGAAAGAGGCCTGTTGAAGATGTTGTAGCTCTTATTAATAAAGTTAGACTTAAGAATAAACGTGTTTTGTTTTTGGATGACAATATTTATGCAGATTCAAAATATTTTTTCACATTGTTTGAAGAAATAAAGAAACTAAAAATAAAGTTGATAG